>JAKBAV010000086.1 GCA_021826225.1 Pseudomonadota bacterium
ATACCGTGGCGCAATCCGATCTGGCCGAGCTGCAGCTGCGCGGCCGCACCAATCCGCGCTTCACCGAACCCGCCCCGGTGCAGGACTGGTTCGAGGCCGCCGCCGAGGCCGGGGATGATTCCGCCGCGTATAATTTCGGCGTCTGCCTGGCCGAGGGCGTGAACCTGGAGAAGGACGAGGCCCGCGCCGCGATCTGGTTCCGCAAGGCCGCCGACACGCTGGCCGATGCCGCTTATGCCTATGGCCGGCTGCTGCTCCAGGGCCGTGGCGTGGCCCAGGATATCGCCGGCGCGCGGGAATGGATCGGCCGGGCCGCCTCATCTAAACTGCCCATGGCCCTGTTTGACATGGGCATGCTGCACGCCCAGGGCGCCGGCGGCCCGCGCGATGACGCCGCCGCGCTGGCCTGTTTCGCACAGGCCGCCGAAGCCGGCGTGGTACCCGCGATGTACACGCTCGGCGCACTGCTGGGCGGCGGGCATGATGTGCCGGTGGACCGCGAGGCCTCACTCGGCTGGTACCGCAAGGCCGCCACCGCCGGCCATGCCGGCGCGGCGCTGATGCTGGGCAAATATCTGCGCTACGGCATCGCCACCCCGGTGGATTACGAAGCCGCCCGCAAATGGTTCGAGGTGGCGGAAAAAGCCGGCGTCCCGGGAGCCTCCGAGGAGATCGCGGCGCTGCAATCCCCGCCTGAAGCGGTGGCCTGACCCCGCCATGCGCCTGCCCCCTGGCGCATGAAGCGCAAACTGAATGACGCGGCGGCAAGCGCCTGGCTGAAGGCCCGGGAGAGCGAGGCGGACGCGCTGCCCTGGCTGATGCGCGCCGCGCGCCTCGCCCCGGATGACCCGCGCATCGCCCTGGAGCTGGCCCAGGCGCAACTCCGTCAGGGGGATGCCGGGCGGGCCGCCACAGGCTTCGCCAGTGTCGCGAAAAGCTACGATATCGCCGCCGCCTGGATGGGGCTGGCGCTGGCCCATGCCCAATCCGGCGCTCTGGCCCAGGCGGCACAGGCGGTAGCGGCGCTGCTCGCGCGCCATTGCATCGCCGATGACCCGCATTTCCACGCCTTCGCGCTGCATGTCGCCACCGCCGCCGGGTATCGCGGCATCCGGAGCATGGCGCCTGATGGCACTCTGCGCCGGCATGGCGCCGCGCGGTTTCTCGGCACGCCGGACATGCCGGCCCTGGCGCGGGTCGAGGGGCTGGTGGCCTGGGAGAAAGACGGGCTGACCGGCTGGGCGGCGCGCCCCGCTCTGCCGGATGCCCCGCCGGAACTCTGGCTGCATGATGCGGCCGGGGCATGCCGGGCGGTGGTCTGCGGCAAAAAACTGGCGCCGGACGGCACCGCCCCGTTCCTGCCGCGCTACCGCTTCCGCCTCGGCCCGGCGCAATTGCGCGGCCTCACCCCGCCTTTCACACTCAGCGGCAGCACCGGACCGCAGATTTTCGGCAGCCGGATAAACCCCGCCGCCCTGGCATGTAAGCCGGTACCGGCGAAGCGCCGTGGCAAACCCCCGGCCGGCATGCCCCGGCGGGCGCGGCTGGCGCTGCTGATGCCGGTCTATCGCGGCCTCGCCCAGACCAAGGCGGCATTGCGCTCGGCTCTGGCGGCGATGCCCGAAGGCGCGAAGCTCATCGTCATCGATGATTGCACGCCCGAACCGGCTTTGGCGCGCTGGCTGGACCGCCTGGCGGCGGCGGGCCGCATCACGCTGCGCCGCCATGCGCGCAACCAGGGCTTCTGCGCCGCCGTGAATACCGGGCTCGCCGCCGCGAAGGGGCGCGATATCCTGCTCCTCAACGCCGATATCCTGCTGCCGCGCGGCAGCATCGAAACCCTGGCCGCAATCGCCTATCGCGATGCCGCGACCGGCACGGTAACGCCGCTCTCCAACGAGGCCTCGATATGCAGCTACCCGGCGGCGGATGGCGGCAACCCGATGCCCGATGCCCGCGAAACGGCCCGGCTGAACCGGCTGGCCCGCGCCGCGAACGGGCTGGCGACGGTGGAAATTCCCACGGCGGTCGGGTTCTGCATGTTCATCCGGCATGACTGCCTGCGCGCCACGGGCGGCTTCCGGGGCGAGCTGTTCGCCCAGGGCTATGGCGAGGAAAACGATTTCTGCCTGCGCGCCCGGCATCTCGGCTTCCGCCACATGGCCGCCCCCGGCGCCTTTGTCGCGCATGAGGGCGGCGTCTCGTTCCGTGCCGCGGCGCGCGGGTTGATGGCGCGCAACCTCGACATACTGAACGGTCATTTCCCCGGCTACCAGAATCTGGTCCGGGCGCATGTGGCGGCCGATCCGATCCGGCCGTTCCGCGCCCGGCTGGATGCGGCGCGGCTGCTCACGGGGCGGAAGAGCCAGGGCGCGGTGCTGCTGATCTCGCATAGCCATGGCGGCGGCGTGGCCCGCCAGGTGGCGGCGGACATGGCGGCATTACGCGCGCAAGGTCTGCAACCACTGCTGCTCACCACGCAATTCCCCAAAAACCCGCGCCTGCCCTATCCCTGGCCCGCCTTGCTCTGCGCCGGCGATGCCAAATCCCACCCCAACCTCACCTGGAAACTGCCCGATGACATGCCGCCTCTCCTGGCGCTGCTGCGTCGCCTGCGGGTGCGCCGGGTAATGCTGCATCACAGGCTCGGCCATGATGCCAGCGTGGACGGGCTGGCGGCCGCACTCGGCGTGGCGCAGGATATCGTCCTGCATGACTATGCCAGCTTCTGCCCCCGGGTGAACTTGCTCAACCGGCCGGAACCGGGGGCGCCTTTGCGCTATTGCGGCGAGCCCGCGCTGGCCGGCTGCATCGCCTGCTGCAAAATCCGCGATGGCGGGGTGCATGACCGCACGCCCCTTCCCCTGCTGCGCGCCCGCTCGGCCGCCGCCTTGGCCGCGGCGGCGCGGGTCATCGTGCCCTCGGCGGATATGGCGCGGCGCCTGCAACGGCATTTTCCCGCCCTGGTCCCGGAAATCCGCCCCTGGGAGGATGACACCACCCTGCCGCCCCCGCGCATAATGCCCCCCGGCGCGCGCCGGCGCGTCGCGGTAATCGGTGGGATCGGCCCGGCAAAAGGGTTCGACCTGCTGATAGACTGCGCCAATGATGCGCGGGCGCGCGGGCTTAAGCTCGATTTCCTGGTCATCGGCGGCAGCGCGGATGATGCGAAGCTGCTCGAAGCCGGCATTTTCGTAACCGGCCCGTATCGCGAGGGCGAGGTGCCGCAATTAATCGAGGCCCTCAAACCCGACATCGCCTTCCTGCCCTCCATCTGGCCTGAAACCTGGTGCTTCGCGCTGGGCGAGGCCTGGCAAGCGGGCCTGCGCGCCGTGGTGTTCGGCCTGGGCGCGCAGGGCGAGCGCATGCAGGCCACAGGGCGCGGCATCGTGCTGCCGCTCGGCCTGCCGCCGCAACGCATAAACGACATGCTGACGATGCTGTGACCTCGCTGTTTTTTTGAACCTCGCGCGGTGAATTCGCCGCCAAAGGGCTGGATAATTACGTGGCTTTAAACTAACCCTGGCACAGATTGTATCGCGCTGGGGTGATGTCTTCCAGCAGGATAGACTGCGATAACAGTAAACTAGGATATGTCATGGCTGCACCTGCTCCTGCTTCCGCCCGCGCAAAAACCGCCACGGAGGCCGGGCTGGGAAGTGGGCCCGGTGCCGCCGGCGCGCAAGGCGGCATCAGCGGCGCGCAGATCCAGGAGCTGAAGGTCACCGGCCATCTGATGACCCTGCCGCCGGGCCTGTTCTGCATCATCAACGAGATCAACGTGGGCGCGGCGCGCAATAACGGCATGCCGGGCGTCCGCATCTCACCGCCGCCGGCCGGCGCGCAGAATGTCGAGATTTCCGGCTTCCGTGGCGATGGCTGGCTGAGCGCCGAGGGCGATGCCACGCTGGTGCGTATCCGCAAGCAGCCGACACAGATCCTCGTGACCATCTACCAGTTGCCGAACGAGCCGGATGCGGCGCCGCGCCTGCAGGTGCGCCAGCTGCTGGGTGCCACCGATGTCGATGCCAGTGAGGCCGCCCCCGCCTTGCGCGCGGCCCCACCCGCCCCCGCGCCGGCTCCCGCCGCCAGAGCCGCCAATATCATGGCGCATATCCAGTCGCGCGGCGATATCGGCGCGCCCTTCGGCGAATGGCTGGGCGAGCGCGGCAGCACGAACTGGATCGAGGGCTTCGCCATCGAAGCGCCGGAAGGCGTTGCACCGGCAAACTTCACCTATCAGGCGGTGCTGGGGCGCGGCTGGCTCTCGCCCTGGGTGGAAGCCGGGCAGTATTGCGGCTCGCGCGGCATGGCGCTGCCGCTGCTCGGCCTGCGCATCCGGCTGGGCGGCGAAGCCGCCGAACAATACGAGATTTCCTATTCCGCCACCTTCGTCGGCGGCGCCAAGGCCGGCCCCGTGGGCAATGATGAAACCTGCGAGGCCGATACGCTGGCGCCGCTTGAGGCCATCCAGATCACCCTCACCCCGCGCGGACGCAAAGCCGGACGCGGCCGCAAGTAAAGGGAGGCGCGGCCGCCGTGAACTTCCTTTTCGTCCACCAGAATTTTCCCGGCCAATACGTCCATATCGTCCGCAGCCTGCTCGCGGATAACGCCCAGCGCCCCGGCACGCATGAGATCGTTTTCATGACGGAGCCGAACCAGAACCACATGAACGGCGTGCGCAAGGTAACCTACGCCAAGCCGCCGGAAATTTCGCCGAGCCTGGCCTGGGACACGCGGGATTTTGAAATGGCCTCGCGCCGCGCCCAGGCCGCCTATCGCGGCGCGCTGCAAATCAAGGCGCTCGGCTTCCAGCCGGATGTCATCATCGGCCATCATGGCTGGGGTGAACTGCTCAACCTCGTCGATGCCTTTCCCGGCGTGCCGCTGATCGGCTATTTTGAATTTTATTACCGCATCCTCGGCGCGGATGTGAATTTCGACCCTGAATTCCCCATGGATACCGCGATCTTCGGCGGCGTGCGCGGCAAGAATTCAACCAACCTGCTGGCGCTGAACCTGGAACAATACGGCCAGACACCAACCAGATGGCAGCACAGCACCTATCCCGACTGGGCCAAAAAGCATATCGCCATCATCGAGGAAGGCGTCGAGCTCGAACGCTGCCGGCCCGATCCGGCCGCACGCAAAAAACCGCTCACCGTGGGCCGGCTCACCGTAACACCCAAGCAGAAGCTGATCACCTATGTGGCGCGCAATCTGGAACCGTATCGCGGCTTCCACACGCTGATGCGCGCGCTGCCGCGGATTTTGCGCGAACAGCCCGATGCCGTGGTCTCGCTCGTCGGTGGTGACAGCGTGAGCTACGGCGTTATGCCGCGCCAGGGCGGCAACTGGCGCAACCTGATGATGAAGGAGGTCGGCGATGGGATCGACCTCAGCCGCGTGCATTTCATGGGCAAGGTCTCGTATGACGACCATCTGGCCCTGCTCCAGCGCTCGGATGCGCATATCTACCTCACCTACCCGTTCGTCGCCTCCTGGAGCCTGCGCGAGGCGCTGGCCTGCGGCTGCCTGGTGGTGGGCGGCGACACCCCGACCGTGACCGAATTCATCCAGCATGAGGTGAACGGGCTCATCACCCCCACACTCGACCATGGCGCCCTGGCCGAGACCGTGCTGCGCGCCCTGAGCGAGCCCAGACTGGCGGCCAAACTCCGCGCCAATGCCCGGAGCTATGCCGAGAAAAAACTCGGCATGCCGGAATATATCGCGCGCTACCGTGGCTATATCGAGGAAGTCACCGGCAAGGCGCTGGTGCCCCCCGCGCCGCCGCCAGCGGTAAAACCCGCGCCGCGCATACGGACGGAAAAGCCCGCCGCCAAGGCCAGACCGGCGGCAAAACGCAAATCCTGACGTTCCGGATACCCCGCATCCCATAAAAAACGGCGCCTCGCGGCGCCGTTTTTCGTGGCTTTTGCGAAAGGCTCAGCCCTCCGCGTCTTCCCGCTCGCGCTTCTTGCCGGCAACCTGGTCGGAGATATCCGCGCCGGTTTCCTGGTCCACCTGACGCATGGAAAGCTTCACCTTGCCGCGATCGTCAAAGCCGATGACCTTAACCTTCACGGAGTCGCCCTGCTTGACCACATCTGTGGTTTTGGCAACGCGGCCCTGGGCCAGCTCGGAAATATGCACAAGCCCATCCTTGGCCCCGAGGAAGTTCACGAACGCGCCGAAATCGGCGGTCTTCACGACCTTGCCGTTATAGATCACGCCGAGTTCAGCCTCCGACACGATGCCCTTGATCATCTCGATCGCGGCCTGGATCTTCTTGTCGTCCGAAGCGGAAACCTTCACCGCACCGCTATCGTCAATATCGATCTTGGCGCCGGTCTTCTCGACAATGTCACGGATGACCTTGCCGCCCGTGCCGATCACGTCGCGGATCTTGTCCTTCGCCACCTGGATCGTCACGATCTTCGGCGCATTGGCGGAAACACCTTCGCGGTTGCCGGTCAGCGCCTTGGCCATCTCACCGAGAATATGCATCCGCCCACCCTTGGCCTGGTCGAGCGCGATCTTCATGATCTCGGGCGTGATGGACGTGATCTTGATATCCATCTGCAACGAGGTCACGCCGTTTTCCGTCCCCGCCACCTTGAAATCCATGTCGCCGAGGGAATCCTCGTCGCCCAGAATATCGGAGAGCACGGCAAAACCGCGATCCTCCTTGATCAGCCCCATGGCGATGCCCGCCACCGGGTGCTTCAGGGGCACGCCGGCATCCATCAGCGCCAGCGAGGTGCCGCAGACCGTCGCCATCGAGGACGAGCCGTTGGACTCGGTAATCTCGGAGACAACCCGCAGCGTGTACGGAAACTGCTCCTTGGAGGGGAGCAGCGGATGCACGGCGCGCCAGGCGAGCTTGCCATGGCCGATTTCACGGCGGCCGGGCGAGCCCGAACGCCCGGTCTCACCGACCGAGAAATGCGGGAAGTTGTAGTGGAGCATGAAATGCTCCTTGAACTCGCCCTCGATCGCGTCGATCAGCTGCTCATCCTGCGCGGTGCCGAGTGTCGCCACCACCAGCGCCTGGGTCTCGCCACGGGTGAACAAAGCCGAGCCATGGGTGCGCGGCAGCACGCCGACTTCCGCCAGAATCGGGCGGACCGTCTTGGTATCACGGCCATCGATCCGCAGGCCGGTATCGAGGATGTTGTTGCGGACGATATCGGCTTCCAGCTCCTTGAACAGGCCTTTCGCCGCCTCGGCATTCAGCCCCTCAGCGGTAATGGTGGCCAAAGCGGCTTTCTTGGCAGCCGAGATCTTGTCATGGCGGTTCTGCTTCACGGTCTCGGTATAGGCATCGCGCAGAGCCTCGCGGGCCAGCGCATCCACGCGGGTCGTGAGGGTTTTAGCTTCCTCGGATTCCTCCGGCAGCGCCCAGGGTTCCTTGGCGGCGGCCTCGGCCAGCTCGATAATCGCCTGGATGACCGGCTGGAAACCGGCATGGCCAAAGGTCACGGCGCCGAGCATCACGTCCTCGGACAATTCGGATGCCTCGGACTCGACCATCAGCACACCTTCGATCGTACCGGCCAGAACCAGGTCCAGCTTGCTCTCTTCGCGCTCGCTGGTGGTCGGGTTCAGCACATATTCGCCGTTGACAAGGCCGACACGCGCCGCGCCGACCGGGCCGAAAAACGGAATGCCCGAGAGCGTAAGCGCAGCGGAGGCGGCGATGAGGCCGACAATATCCGGGTCATTCTCAAGGTCATGGCTGAGCACATTCACCGTAACCTGAACCTCGTTGCGGAAGCCTTTCGGGAAAAGCGGGCGGATCGGGCGGTCGATGAGGCGGGAAACCAGCGTCTCCTTCTCGGTCGGGCGGCCTTCACGCTTGAAGAAGCCGCCGGGAATGCGCCCCGCCGCATAGAATTTCTCGGCATAATTCACGGTCAACGGGAAAAAATCCTGGCCCGGCTTGGCCGATTTGGCGCCAACCACGGCGGCGAGCACCACGGTATCGCCATACGACACAACCACCGCGCCATCAGCCTGACGGGCGACCTTGCCGGTCTCGATGATCAGCGTCTTGCCGGCCCATTCCATCTCTTTACGGAAATATTTATCGAACATTTTCAACAACTCCAATGGCGGCGAGACCAGAGCTGGCAAAGCATGGATGGCGCGTAAAGCCGGGCTTTTCTGGCGGCGCCTCGGGCGGCATGGGTCTGGAAGTGGGTCACCCCACCACCACGGACCATGTGGCCGGAAACGCCGCGAAACAAAAGCCGGCGGCGGCGCGGATCATCCGGTTGCTTCTGCCCCGTTCTGCCGCTGTTTTAACACACGCCAACACGACGCGTCACGATTACACGCGCCACCATGGCGCGATGCGGCGGTGTAGCGGATTCTGGCCCGCATGGCTAGGCGGGGCTGCGAGCCCTGTGGCGGATGCGGAGAATGACTACCTCTCCCCCCGCAATGCGGTAGCGGATGACATAGGGATAGGAGGTCAATCCAAAAGCATTGCCTAACCCTGCCGCGCCAGCGGCGCAATAAATTGCGGCTCCGTATCCCACGGAAACAATATCCACGTATCCTGGCTCACCTCGGTAATAAACGTATCCACCACCGGCTTGCCCGCCGCCTTGGCATAAACCGTGGCAAAATGCGCTTTCGGCAGCAAAGCCCGCACAATCTTGGCGGTGGTGCCGGTATCCACCAGATCGTCGATAATCAGCCACCCCGCCCCATCGCCCGCCGCCACCGGGGGCTTTGTCACCACGGGCTGGCCACGATGCTCCTCGTCATAGGTAACAACGCATACACTCTCGATAAGCCGGCATTCCAGCTCACGCGCGATGATGGCGGCGGGAATGAGCCCACCCCGCGTAATGGCGACGATGCCCTGCCACGGGCTCAGCGCATGCAGGCGCCAGGCCAAGGCTTTCGCATCGCGGTGGAGCTGGTCCCAGGTGACGGTGAAATAATGCTGTGCCATGGCCCAGGGCTTAATCAAGCCACCCCGCAACGGCAAGGGAAAATCGCCTCAGCCCCTGGTCACACGCGGCGTGATCGGCACCGCGAAACTGACCGAGATGGTGGAAAAATCCAGTGTCGCGCTGGCATCGACGCCGCCAAACCCGATCCCGGCAATCAGCGCGTCCCAGAAGCGCTGGATATCCTCCGCGCTATCCCCCTCAATCTCATAAATCGCGAGATAATTGCGCGGCCCATCCGGCGCGCCGGGCGGAACGAAAGCCTCGGCCATGGAGTAACGCGTCGCGGCAATCACCCCCGGCACCCCGGTCAGGTCCCACAGATGCTTGTTCGAGTACCATTCATTATATTCACCCTCCAGCTCGGGAGAGAGAGGTTTGGTGAAAACCAGCATCAATGTGTTGGGCATTTCCGGTTCCTCGCTTT
>JAKBAV010000087.1 GCA_021826225.1 Pseudomonadota bacterium
GATGCCGGCATGGAAAAATGCGCGGCGGATGCCAAGGCGCTGTTCCACACCGTACGCAAAAAATGGCAAGGCACCGGCATGAGCGGCAAGGCACTCTACGATTATGCCACCGAGGAAGCAAAAGCCCTGGGCTGGGAGCTGAACATGGACCTCTCGGGCCATCGCATATCCGACTTCCCGCATGAAGCCGTATATGCCGGGCCGCTCGCCGATGTGGATTTCAAGCCCTCACCCTTGCTCTGGGTGTTGGAGATTCACATTCGCCACCCGGAAGGACTTTATGGCGCCTTCTTCGAGGACATGCTGCTGGATGATTCGTATTTTGCGTGAATGAGCCGGGGGCACGGGATGAAACCCGTGCCCCCGTATGGCGCTTAGAACGCCGCGAGCCCGGTAATGGCTCTGCCGAGGATCAGCGCATGCACGTCATGCGCGCCCTCATAGGTATTCACCGTCTCCAGGTTAACCATGTGGCGGATGACGTGATACTCATCCGAGATACCGTTGCCGCCATGCATGTCCCGCGCCAGGCGGGCGATATCGAGCGCCTTGCCACAATTGTTGCGCTTGAGCAGTGAGATCATTTCAGGCGCGGCCTGGCCCGCATCCATCAGCCGGCCGAGCTGCAGCACGCCGTGCAGGCCGAGCGTGATTTCGGTGAGCATGTCGGCGAGCTTCTTCTGTACGAGCTGGGTGCCGGCGAGCGGCCGGCCGAACATCTTGCGCCCCAGCGTGTACTCCCGGGCGGCGTGCAGGCAGAACTCGGCGGCGCCGAGCGCGCCCCAGGCGATGCCGTAGCGCGCGTTGTTGAGGCATGAAAACGGGCCGCGCAGGCCTTTCACGTCGAGCAGCCCGTCATCGGGCACGAACACCTCATCCATCATGATCATGCCGGTAATGGAGGCGCGGAGAGAAAGCTTGCCCTCGATCTTGGGCGTGGTCAGCCCCTTCGCGCCGCGCTCGGCGACAAAACCGCGAATATCCCCGGCCTCGTCCTTGGCCCAGATCACAAACACATCGGCGATGGGGGAATTGGTGATCCAGGTTTTCGAGCCGGAGAGCAGGTAGCCGCCATCGACCTTCCTGGCGCGCGTCCGCATCGAGGCCGGGTCGGAGCCGGCATCGGGCTCGGTGAGGCCGAAGCAGCCGACAAAATCTCCCGCCCGCATGCGCGGCAGCAGCCGGTCCTTCAAAGCATCCGTGCCATAGGCATGGATCGGGTACATGCACAGACTCGACTGCACCGAGAAGGCCGAGCGGTAGCCGCTATCCACGCGTTCGATCTCGCGTGAGATGAGCCCGTAGGCGACATACGAGACATCCGCGCAGCCATGGCTGGGCAGGGTGGCGCCGAGAAAGCCGAGTTCGCCCAGCTCGTTGAAAATCGCGCGGTCGAATGACTCTTCGCGGAAGGCCTTCAGCACACGCGGTTGCAGGCGCTCCTGGGCATAGGCATTGGCGGCGTCGCGTATGGCGCGCTCCTCCTCGTTCAGGCAGCCCTCCAGGCGCAGCGCGTCCGCCCACTCGAATGCAGCCATTTTGCCTTTCGCCATGCCATCCTCCTGTTGTGCGGCCCCTTCTTCTCGCGCAAATCCCGGCTCCGGCAAGCCATGGCGGAGCATTGCAGGCCCCCGATTGGCGCTGGCCAGGGCAGGGGCTAGAAGCGCGCATGGAGCAAAAATTCGACGTCATCATCATCGGCGCGGGGGCGGCCGGGCTGTTCTGCGCGGGTACCGCCGTGCAGCGCGGCAAGCGCGTCCTGGTGCTGGAGCATGGGCCCGAGCCAGGCCGCAAAATCCTCATCTCCGGCGGCGGGCGCTGCAATTTCACCAACCGGCAGGTGCGGGCGGAGAATTTCCTCTCGGCCAACCCGCATTTCTGCAAATCGGCCCTGGCGCAGTTTTCCGCGCGTGATTTCATCGCTCTGGTCGAGCGCGCCGGTATCGCCTACCACGAAAAAACCCTAGGCCAGCTGTTCTGTGACGGCTCGGCCGGCGAAATCCTGGCGCTTTTGCTGGCGCGCTGCGCGGGGGCGGATATCCGCCTCGGCGCCGGATTGCGCGATGTATCGTATGCCGATGGTTTCGTGGTCGAGAGCACGCGCGGCATGGCCACCGCGCCGCGTCTGGTGGTGGCGAGCGGCGGCCTGTCCATCCCCAAGCTCGGCGCGAGCAATTTTGCCTATGAGCTGGCGAAAAAATTCGGTCTGGCCGTGGTGCCGCCGCGGCCGGCGCTGGTGCCGCTCACCTTCACGGGCGAGGATCTGGCCTGGATGCAGCCGCTCGCCGGGGTGTCGGTGGCGGCCAGGGTGCGGGCCGGCACGCGCGGCTTTACCGAGAACGTGCTGTTCACGCATCGCGGCCTGTCCGGCCCGGCCGTGCTGCAAATCTCGTCCTATCTGCGCCCCGCCGATGCCTTTACCGTGGATTTCTGCCCCGCCGCGCGGCTCGACGCGGCTTTGGTCGAGGCCAAGACCCGCCGCCCCAAAGCCGAGCTGAAAACCGTGCTGGCCGAGCTGCTGCCGGCCCGGCTGGCGGCGCATTTCGCCGGAACCGCGCCGCTGCGCATGGCCGACCGGCCGGATAAATTCCTGCGCGGCCTGGGCGCGCAACTGAACGCCTGGCCGCTCAGCCCCACCGGCACCGAGGGCTTCGCCAAGGCCGAGGTAACGGCCGGCGGTGTGGATACAGAGGCGCTGCACTCCCGGAGCTGCGAGGCCAAGGCGGTGCCCGGCCTGTATTTCATCGGCGAGGCGGTGGACGTGACAGGCTGGCTCGGCGGCTATAATTTCCAATGGGCCTGGGCCAGCGGCCAGGCGGCGGGGGCGGCGGTTTAGCGCCCCCGGTTAATCCGCGTCGCCCGCCAGAATCCGCCGTACCGCCTCGGCGCTCTCGGCCTGTAGTGCGGCTTCCGCCAGTGCCTCGCAGGCCGCCAGCGTGGCGCCGCGGATTACCTGTTTTACGCGCGGAATGGCGTTGCCGTGCATGGAAAACTGCCGGATGCCGAGGCCCAGCAGCAAGGGTGCCGCCTGCGGCCGCGCCGCCAGCTCGCCGCATAACGAAACCTGGATGCCCGCCGCCTTGGCAAAATTCGCGGTGAGGTGGATCAGCCGCAATACCGCCGGCTCCAGAGGATCATACAGCCGCGTCCCGGCCGGCGAAGCGCGGTCGGCGGCCAGCGTGTACATGGTCAGGTCATTGGTGCCGATGGCGAAGAAATCGGCATGGCGGGCCAGCACCGGGGCGGCCAGGGCGGCGGCCGGGGTTTCCACCATTATGCCGAGCGGCGGCGGCGCCGGGGGCAGGACCAGGTTTTTCCGCCGCTTCAGCCGCCGCCACACCCGCAGCAAAATAACGCGCGCCTCCACCACCTCGGAGACCAGGCTGACCATGGGCAGCATGATGCGGACCGGCCCGGCGGCACTGGCGCGGATGATGGCGGCCAGTTGCGTCTCGAACAATGCCGGGTGGCGCAGCAGCAGGCGGATGCCGCGCAGGCCGAGCGCCGGGTTGGGTTCCAGCTCGCGCGGCTGGTAGCGCGCCAGCGCCTCGACCTCCTTGTCGGACCCCCAGTCGAGCACGCGGATGGTCACCGGGTCGCCATCCATGGCCTCGATGATGGTGCTGTAGATGCGCGTCTGGAGGTCTTCGTCAGGCAGCGTCTCGCGGTTCATGAACATGAATTCCGAGCGCAGCAGGCCGATGCCGTGGGCGCCCGACTCCGCGATCATCGGCAGCTCGAAGGGCAGTTCGAGATTCGCCTGGAGCGCCACGGCGGTGCCGCAGCGCGTGACCGCCGGCAGCCGGGCGAGCCGCGCCAGGGAGCGCTTCGCCCGCGTCTGCGCGGCGAGTTTCCGGCGGGCCGTCTCCAGGCTGGCGGGGCTGGGATGCAGGATGATCTCGCCGCTATCGCCATCGATGATGGCAAAGGTGCCGGGGGCGGTGCCGGCCAGCACACCCTCGGCGCCGAGCACCGCGGGCAGGCCGAGGGCGCGCAGCATCACCGCGGTATGGCCATCCGCCCCGCCTTCGGCGGTAACGATGCCGGCGAAGCGGTCGGGCTGGATCAGCGCGGCATCGGATGGCCGCAGCGCCCGGGCGGCGAGGATGGAGCCCGGCGCCAGGCCGGCGAAACTGCGGAAGGGCTGGCGGGTGAGATTACGCACCACGCGGCGGCCAAGCTCGCGCACTTCATCCGCACGGCGCAGGCGCCCGGCCTTGTCGGTGCCGGGCTGCGCCATGATCGCGGCGGCCTGAGCCTCGGTTTCGTCCTGCACGGCGGCCTCGGCGGCGAGCGGCCCCTCCTGGATGCGCGCCCGCACGCCGCGCAGCAGCCGCGCCGAGCCCAGCATGTGCAGGTACATGTCCATCAACGGGGCAATTTCCGCCTGGGAATTCTCCGGCAGCGCCGCCAGGCGGTGCTTGAGCTTGTGCAGCTGGTGGCGGGAGCGTTCCAGCGCCTCCTCCAGCCGTGCGAGCTCGGCTGGAATGTCGTCGGCACCGAGTTTTTTGGCCGTTATGAACAGGTCCGGCTCGGCCGCCTCGTGCACCGGGCCGATGCCGATGCCCGGCGCCACCGGATGCCCGTGGAAACGGCGCTCCGCCGGCCGTGGGTTCGCGGGCCTAGTCGGTTTCATGGAAGCCGGCCTCGACGAGGGCGGCGATGGCATCGAGAGCTTCCTTCGCGTCAAACCCCTCGGCGGAGAGGCGCACCGTGCTGCCGATGCCCGCGCCCAGCATCATCAATCCCATGATCGAGCGCGCGGAGACGGACTGACCATCCTTCGCGACCTCGACGCTGGCGGAAAACTGCTCAGCCAAAGTCACCAGCTTGGCGGCGGCACGGGCGTGCAGGCCACGGCGGTTGACGATGGTGACATCCGTGCTGATCTGGCCCCCGTCCATCTAACGCGCGGCCATGCTATTCGGCGGCGCGGCAGGCGGGGGAGAGGTCGTGTCCCGAGCAGATGTATTTGCGCCCCGCCGCCTCGGCATGGGCCACGGCCTCGGTCAGAGTCTCCTGGCCGCGCACCTTGGCGAGCTTGACCAGCATGGGCAGATTAACCCCGCCGATGATCTCGACCCCGGGCTGCGAGGCCATGGACATTGCGAGATTGGAGGGCGTGCCGCCGAACATGTCGGTGAGCAGGATCACGCCGTCGCCATCATCCACCTCGGCCATGCGCAGGGCGATCTCGGCGCGCTGGCTTTCAAACTCCGCATCCGATTCGATGCTGACAGTGGCGAGCTTTTTTTGCTTGCCGACGATATGCTCCATGGCTTCGCGCAAAGACGTCGCAAGCGAGCCATGGGTAACCAGAACCATGCCGATCATGTATGGAGGCTCATTCTTTCGTGTTCGCTTCAACGCCAGGCGCAATGCCAAGCGCAACGCCAGACGCAATGCCAGGCGGGGCAGCGGCGGCGGTGTGGAATCTGGCGGCTTCGCGGTGCGTCACGCCGACGCGCCAGCCTGATCTGGTCAGATGTGAACTCAATTTTTCTACCATATAAACCGATCTGTGCTGTCCGCCGGTGCACCCGACACATATTGTTGCATATTTTTTTCCCTCCTGCACGAATCTTGGCAATAAAAATTCGGCGAGATTCAGTACTTTGTAGAAGTATATTGCAAAATCAGGGTCTTGCTCGATGAAGGTTCCCACTTCTGGATCGAGCCCGGATTGAGACTGCAGACATGGTTCGTAATGCGGATTTTTCAGGAAGCGGGCATCGAATACCAGATCCGCTTCCGGCGGCAGGCCTGCGGGAAAAGCGAAGGAAACCAGGTTGATGACCATGCCTGGCGCGCCGGCACCGAAATGGTCCTCGACGAGCCGGCGCAGCTTCGGCACCGGCAGCGCCGAGGTATCGACCAGCCAGTCCGCCGCCCCGGCGAGTGGTGCCGTGAGGTCGCGTTCCAGGGCGATGCCCTCGGCGATGGCGCCGCTCTGCGCCAGCGGGTGGCGGCGCCGCGTCTCGGAATAGCGGCGGATCAGAACCTCGTCCGAGGCGGTGGCGAAGATGAGGGAGGGGTTGAATTGCGGCTCCTGGCGCAGCCGCGCCATGGTTTCCAGCACCGACTCGGCGGAAAAACCGCGCGAACGGGCATCGACGCCGATGGCGAGATTCTGCTCCGCCTTCACCGCGAGGTCGAACAGTCCGGCGAGCGGCGGGTTATCCACCGTCTCGAAGCCGAGATCTTCCAGCGCGCGTAGAATGGAGAGCTTGCCGGCGCCCGAAAGCCCGGTGACCAGCACGATCTGCGGTGCCGCCGCCGTCACGGCGCAAAAGCCCCGGCGACCTGCGTGACCCGCCCGCATGCCGCCGCCAAGGCCAGTGCGGCGGCCTGCGGGGCGGAGGGCTGGCGCGGGTCCAGCGTGATCTCGGGCAGGTCGAGCAGCGCGTGGCGGCGTGGCGAGGGCAGGCGCCCGGTGGGCTCCCCCAGGGTAATGGCGAGGCGCAGCCGGGCCTCGGGCAGAAAGGGCAGGCGGAACAGGCCGAGGCCGCGCACCTCCAGCAGCCCGGCCAGGGCTTCCGGCGCGCGGGCGTTCAGGCCCTCGATGATGACCTGGTCATCCGCCACCAGGGTGAACTCTCCGGCGAGTAACCGGAGCAATAAATCCGATTTGCCGCTCCCGGGCGGGCCGAGCAGCAGAACAGCATCGCCGCCCTGCGCGGTGGCGCGGGCGGCACAGGAGGCGTGCAAACGCATGATATCGACTGTGACAAATTTTCCCGCCAGGGGGAAGTGGGCTTGCTATCGATAAGGCTGGCCCGCTGTTAGGCTGGCCCCTGTCGCGCATGGTCTTGCCGGGCGGCGCCCGGTGGTGTGGCTTGGATGCAAGGAGTTGGTGTGAGCTGTCGGATTCTGATCGTCGGGGCCGGATTCGCCGGCGCGGTGCATGCGCGCGTGCTGGCCGAGGCCGGCTATACCGTGCATGTCATCGATAAGCGCCCGCATATCGCCGGCAATGCCTATGACCATATCGATGCCAATGGCGTGCGCGTGCATGCTTACGGGCCGCATCTGTTCCACAGCAAAAACCCCGAGGTCATCGCCTGGGTGAAGAAGTTCGGGGAATTCGTGCCCTATGTCCACAAGGTCCGCGCGCAACTGCCCGGTGGCGCCCATGTGCCGATGCCGGTCAATCTCGATACCGTGAATGCGGTGTTCGGCACGCGCTTTGAAACCGGGGCGGAGGTGCGCGCGCATCTCGCCGCCATTGCCGAGCCCATCGCCGCCCCCGCCAACGCGGCGGAATATCTGCTCGGCAATATCGGGCGCCAGCTCACGGATTTGTTTTTCCGGCCCTACACCAAAAAAATGTGGGGGTTCGAGCTCGAGGACATGGCGGTGGCGGTGGTGCGGCGCATCCCGCTGCGCTTCGACCGCAGCGATACGTATTTTTCCGACGACGATATCCAGATCATGCCGCGCGAGGGCTACACCGCGTTGTTCGCGCGCATCCTGGCACATCCCGGCATTTCCGTGGCGCTGAATACCGCATTCGAAAAATCCATGCTATGCCGCCATGATTTCTGCTTCAATGCGATGCCGATCGATGAATATTTCGATTTCGCGCTGGGCGAGCTGCCCTACCGCTCGCTGCGCTTTCATCATGAAACTGTAACGGGCGTGCCGGCGCGGGACTGGAGCGTCACGAACTTCACCGATATGGGCAGGTTCACCCGCGAAACCAGCTGGCATGTCCTGCCGCATCATCTCGTGCGCGATACCGGCCGGCACACCCGCACGCGCGAGGAACCCTGCGATTACCGCGACAACAACATGGAACGCTACTACCCGGTAAAGACCGCGGATGACCGCTACGCCGCGCTGTACGGGCGGTACAGGGCGCTGGCGGCGGCGGCGCCGAATATCCGGTTCATCGGGCGCTGCGGCACATATCAGTATCTCGACATGGACCAGGTCATCAACCAGTCATTGCGCAGCGCACAAAACTTCATGAAGGAGCGCCTTGGCTGATCCGCGTGGCGCGGCCTTGACCTTTACGCAGGCAGGGGGCATTGGCGGCGGCCGCTGTCCGAGGTTTATTGCCATGCCAGACATCACCGTGGTGACGCGCGATGATATCCGCCTCACCTTCCCCTGCGCCACCTCCGCGACCGTGCTGGATGCGGCGGAAGAGGCCGGGTATTATCTGCCCTCCGTATGCCACCATGGCCGCTGTGGCACGTGCTGGGCACGGGTGGTGGCGGGGCGCTTCGAGCTTGCCCCTTATATCACGGCGGCACTCCCGCCCACGCCCGGCAGCGTGCTGCTCTGCCGCTGCCGGCCGCGCGAGGACCTACTGGTCGAGCTGCCCTGCCGCGACGCGCAGGTCGGCCGCCGCCATGTACCGGAGCGCCGCGCGGTGGTCGAGGCGGTGGCCCCGCCGGGCGCGGCCTGGGCTGGGCTGGCGTTGCAACTGCTGCCGGATGCCGAATACGGCCAGGCGGCGGCCTTCACGCCAGGCCAGGCGATGGAGCTGCGGATTCCGGGGAGCAACATGCATCACAGCCTGACCATGGCCAATGCGCCCAATGAGGCGGGGCGGCTCGAATTTCTCGCCAGGCCCGAACCGGGCAGCGCCTTCGCCGCCTGGCTGGGCGCGGCGCGGCGCGGCGCGGCGGTGGATGTGCGCGGGCCGGCCGGGCGCTTCGCGCTCGATGAGACGAGCCCGCGCCCACGCTGTTTCGCCGGTGCCGGGGGTGGCCTGGCGCCGCTGCTCGCCATGCTGCGGCACCTGGCCGAGCGGCGCGACCGCACCAGGATGCAGCTGATCTTCGCCGCCAACCCCTCCGAGATGTCCTTCCTCGAAAAAACCCTGGCGTTCCTGCGCACCGCTCTGCCGCAACTCAGCGTGACCCTGGTGCCCGATTGCCCCACCGTGATGGCCGAGGTGCTGGACGCCCATCTCGCGCGTGGGCCGCGCCCCGATATCTACGCCAGCGGCCCGCCGCCAATGCTCGAGGCGGTGCTGGCGGCGGGGGATGCGCGGGGCATGCCGGCGGGGCAAATCCGGACCAGCGTCGAAACCGGCTGAACGCTCACGATGACGTGACTGAATGCCGGGATCGTGATGTCACCTTCGTGTGAGGCGGGGCAAACCCGGCGCCGATGCCATTGTCAGCGACATTCAGGGTCCTAATAATCATGGTCTGACAACATCTGAACATATCTTACCTCGTCACAGGAGCCGCAGTATCATGACCCGTTTTGTGCAAAACCTGTACGGCGCGCAGTTGAGCCCCTGGGCCGTTGCCACGCTTGAATATGGGATGATCGCGATGATGATCGCGCTGGCCGGGCTGGGCGCCGCCAGCGGGTCGGGACATCATTTTCCGGCCATATT
>JAKBAV010000088.1 GCA_021826225.1 Pseudomonadota bacterium
GGTCATGCGCCAGCACGGTGGGGGCGACGGCTGCGAGCAGCATGGCTTCATCGCCGACATCGGCGGCCTCGTGCAGGCCGCGATCGACCAGTACAGGGCCGGCGAGGCGGCCGCCATAGCCGCGGGTAAGGGCGTAGGGGTGTGGTTTCAGGCGGGAGAGGATGTCGAGCACCACGATGGTCTTGCCCGCCCCGCCGACGCCGGCATTGCCGACGCAGATGGTTTTTATGCCCAGCGATACGCCACACCTTTGCATCCGCCGCGCCGTGGCGATGCGGGTGAGGAGGCTGACGGGGCGGAGCGCCTGGGCGGCGAGACCACGCTGGGACCAGAATTTTGGGGCTTTCATGGCAGTAGCGCCATGATGAGGCCAGCGACGCGCTGTGGCAATTGCGAAACGCCGTTAAAACATGCCGCCGCCGCCATGCCATCCGGCGGGGCTGCCAGCCATGAAGCGACGGCGTCAGCCAGGCCGGCGGTATCGGTGACCTGACGCAGCATCCCGGCATCGCGCAGGAGGGCGGCGGCCTCGGTGAAATTTTCGAGATGCGGGCCGGCGAGCACCGGGCGGGCGAGGAGAGCGGGCTCGATGATGTTATGGCCGCCGAAACCCACCAGCGAATTGCCGATGAAGGCGAAAGGCGTGACGCGAAAGAACAGGCCGAGTTCGCCCAGCGTGTCGGCGATATAGATTTTGCCGGGCTCCGGCTTCTGGCCCAGCGCGCGGCGTGGCGCATGGCCGCACAGGGCGGCAATTTCGCCGCCGCGCCCGGGGTGGCGCGGGGCGATGATGGTGATGAGGCGAGGGAAGCGCGCCAGCAAGGCCGCGTGGACGGCGGCGCAAATCGGCTCCTCGCCCGCATGGGTGCTGGCGGCGAGCCAGGCCGGGCCGGGAAGCTGAGCGCTGAGAATGGCCAGGGCCGTGGCATCGGCGGGCAGAGGGGCGCAGACGAATTTGAGGTTGCCCCATTCCCGCACCTGCCCGCCCAGGGCGCGGAAACGCGCGGCATCCTCCGCCGATTGTGCCAGAATGCTGGAAAACCCGCCGAGCAGGGTTTGCGCCGCGCGCGGTGCAAGGCGCCAGTTGCGCGCCGAGGACGCGGACATGCGCGCATTGAGCAGCAGCCGGGGGATATTATGCCGGTCGCAGCCGCGCAGCAGGTTGGGCCAGAGCTCGCTTTCCAGGAATACCGCTGCATCCGGGCGCCAATGGGTGAGGAAGCGCTCCACCCAGGCTGGAACATCGAGCGTGACGAACTGGTGGCGCGCCCCTGCGGGCAGACGGGATTGTGCGAGTATCGCCGAGGTGAGCGTGCCGGTAGTGAGCAGGATTTCCGCCTGGCCGGCGAGAGCGTGCAGCACCGGCAGCACGCTCATCGTCTCGCCGACACTGGCGGCATGCACCCATATCAGCCGGCCGGCGGGGCGGGGCAGGGGTGAGATACCCTCGCGCTCGGGCAGCCGGGATGGTATTTCCTTCCCCGAAGCGGCGCGCCGGCGCAGCATCCGGCGCAATATGGGTGGCGCCAGACTGGCGGCGGCGGCATAGAGGCGCAGGATCATGGTTCGGCCGCCCTTTGCGCCGCGTTGAGCGCGGCATCGATGGTGGCGAGCCCGGCCGGCCAATCATCGCGCGGCACGATGATGGGCGCGCCGGCCACCAGCACGCCGCGCCCGAAAGGGAGTGCCACGCGCATCCTGTCCCATGAATTCAGCGTGATGGCGTTTGAGGTCCAGGCGCCGCAGGGCAATACGCGCGCGCCGGTAAGGGCGGCGAGCTGCGCCACACCGGGGGCGGCGACACGGCGCGGGCCGCGCGGGCCATCCGGGGTGAGGCAGACATGCTTGCCCGCCGCCAGCGCCCGGGCCAGGCCGCGCAGGCCGGCGGGGCCGCCTTTGCTGGTGGAGCCGGCGACCTGTTCCAGCCCGATAATGGCCATGACATTGCCGACCAGCCGGCCATCGCGATGCCGGCTGGCCAGCCCCACGCCGGGCCGGTTGAGGCCCATTTTCCGCGCGATGCGCAGCAGCACCGGCACGCCGGGCAGGGTTTCATGCCAGAAGACGACGATGAAAGTTTCATCGCCCGCCAGAAGGCGGAGGTTTTCCGCGCCCTGCACGCGCCAGAGCTGGGTGCGCGCCACCAGGCCGATATAGCATGCCAGAGCCCAGGCAAGGGTGTTTTGGACCGGAGCGGCGCGCAGAAAGGTCTTCACGCCGCGCCGGTAGCACCAAATGCGGCAAAACGGAATTTTCGGCCGCGTGTCCCCGCAGGGTTCAGAAATCCTCGATGCGGCGGGCGAGGTCGTCGAGCGCATCGGCGATGCGGCGCAGTGTTTCGGCCGTGGCCGCGCGGCCCCCCAGCTTCATACGCAAGGCGGTTTTCACGTTTTCCATGGCGCGCATCACCGGCATGGCGCTCTCGCGCCCGGTAGTGCCGGCGAGCCGGGCCAGGATAGTGTCGGCCAGGGGCTGGGCTTCAGCCAGCGCCGCCTGCCCGGCACTGGTTATGCCGTAGAGTTTCTTGGCGCCCTCGGCGGTGGCTGCGGCTTGGCCGAGCTCCTCCAGCATGGTCAGCGTGGGGTAGATGACGCCGGGGCTCGGGGCGTAGGCGCCGCCGGTGAGGTCCTCGATCGCCTTGATCAGGTCATAGCCATGGCGCGGCTCCTGGCTGATGAGGTGCAGGACCAGCAGACGCAGGTCGCCATGTTCGAGAAAACGCCCGGCGCGGCCGCCACGGCCGAAGCCATGATGGTGCCCCGGCCCGCGCATGAAGCGGCGTTGGCCATGGTCCCCGCCCTGGCTGGTACAGTGTTTGTGTTGGTTTAAGTGTTTGAAATGTCGCATCGTTCTTCCTGACTGTGTTTAAGATACAGTTTAGATATATCTAAATACAATCTAAGTCAAGCAAAATGCATGGCGCAAGGGTAATATCGTGTTTCAGCCCTGCAAATAAGCGGTCAGATCCGCCAGATTGGCCGCCGGGCTGAACGGCGCGAAATAATTGACGCGGATTTCCGGGCCGAGCTCGCGTTCCAGCGTGCGAGCAAATTCGGGCAATGCCCCGGGATGATGGGTGCCGATGGCCACGGCTTTACCACGGGGCTGGCGCAGCAGGCTGGCCGCCGCGTTGATGAGCCGGCCGGTGCTGGCGCAATCCTCATCGCGCCCCGCGCCGGCATGGCAGATCAGCCCGTCCAGCCTGCCCTCCACCGCCTCGACGCCGCAGAGCAGGCTGGCGACCTGGCCTTCATCGCTCAGGTCGCAGATGACGCTGCGTATGCCGGGCAGCTCGACCCGCTCGATATCCGCGAAGAGAATGGAATGGCCCGGACCGCGCAATGCGAGAGCGAGATCCGCGCCGATGCCGCTCGCGCCGCCGGTGATGAGATACACGCCCATTGCCCTGCTCCTGTCACATTCGTTTCACCGCGGAGCCGGGGCTGCGGCAGCACCGGCTGTATCCGGGTGATATGTGGCATGTTTGGGGCAATCCGATGCCTGGTTTGCGAAGAAATGTGACGGGCGATATCGTTTTGTGTTCGTATTTTTTGCCCTGTGTCATGAAAAACCGCGCGATGCACCGTATTTCAGGCGGCGTTCTCCACGACGCTTTTCAACTGTCCGCATGCCGCCAGAATATCCCGCCCCCTTGGGGTGCGGATGGGCGAGGCATAGCCCGCATCCATCACGATATTGGCGAATTTGCGCAATGCCTCGGGCGTGCTCGGATGATAGGAACTTCCCGGCCAGGGATTGAAGGGGATCAGATTGACCTTCGCCGGCAGGCCGGCGATGAGTTGCACCAGCGCGCGCGCCTCGGCCTCGGTATCGTTGATGCCGCGCAGCATCACATATTCGAAGGTGATACGCCGCGCATTGGAGGCGCCGGGGTAGCGGGCGCAGGCGGCGATGAGCTCTTTGATCGGGTATTTGCGGTTCAGCGGCACGATCTCGTCGCGCAGCTCATCCGTAACGGCATGCAGTGACACCGCAAGATTGACACCGAGCTCCGCGCCGCAACGGTCCATAATCGGCACCACGCCGGAGGTCGACAGCGTGATGCGCCGGCGCGACAGGGCGATGCCCTCGCCATCCATGATGATTTTGAGCGCCTTTGCGACATTCTCATAATTATACAGCGGCTCGCCCATGCCCATCATCACGATGGTGCTGAGCAGACGTGGTGTTTCGCCCTTGGGGCTCGGCCATTCGCCATAGGCATCGCGCGTCGCCATGAACTGGCCGACGATTTCAGCCGCCGACAGATTGCGCGCCAGGCGCTGTGTGCCGGTATGGCAG
Source organism: Pseudomonadota bacterium (assembly GCA_021826225.1). Lineage (GTDB taxonomy): Bacteria > Pseudomonadota > Alphaproteobacteria > Acetobacterales > Acetobacteraceae > Acidocella. Next base: position 4,303 of record JAKBAV010000088.1, read on the forward strand.
AAGCGACAGGAGAGCGTGCAGCCGACCTGGGAGGACAGGCACACCGCGCCGCGATCCTCCTGGCGGTCGGGGATGTAGACGGTCTCGACCGCCTCGTTATCGCGGAATTTGAAGAGGAATTTGCGCGTCGTATCCTTCGAGAGCTGGTCCGTCGCCACTTCCGGCCGGCTGACGACGAAATGCGCCGCGAGCTTTTCCTGCAGCGGTCGGGCGATTGAGCTCATGACGGAAAAATCTGTGGCGCCCTGGTGGTAGATCCAGTGCCAGAGCTGCTTGGCGCGGAAGGGCTTCTCGCCGAAGCCCTCCATTTCGCGGATCAGCTCCTCGCGCGACAACCCCACCAGATCCCGCCTGCCATCCGCCAGCACATAGTCCGGCGGAGAAAAATGCGCGGCCTTGGCAAGAATGCGGTCGCGCTCGGCGGGGAGCAGGTCGGTCATTTCGGACAGGCGGAGGTGATGGCTTTATAGGCGTCAGAGAAACCACTGAGCGAGAATTTATCCGTGACAGGCCTGTGTTTCGGCCCGGTGGATGTGGCGAGCGCCGCGTTTTCCCGGGCGAATCCGGCTAGTGCCGCCTTCGTGCTGTTCGTGAAGGCGATATTGTCCTGCACGTAAAAGGGGATGGTGTCGTTGCCCAGAACAACGCTCACAGTGGCGGATTTTGGATAGGTGTAGCCTGGTGTGAGAGAAATCTCATCACGCGAGCCGCTGCGCTCCGTCACGGTCAGCATGGCGAGCCCACGGCCCGGCAGGCTGGGTGATGAGGTTTGCGGTTTGGTGAAGGCGTAGCAGATCGTGGCCGCGCCGGTGCCGTAGGTTGCGGCCGTCCAGTCGCCGAACTTTCCGTTATCCGGGCCCAGGGGTGAAGGGGTGCCCGCCATTGCGGCCATGGGGGCAAGAATTGCGAGACTGATGAGAATGCGTTTCATGAAAGCATCATAAACCATACGCTGCGATCATCCAAGGCAAGGAATCCCGCCATGCGCAGATATATGGTTAGTCTACCTCCTATAATCGCCGTGCCGGCGCGCGGCGGCGGGTGCCGGCACCGGGCAGTCGAGGATCTGCAAGCTCAGGCGATCATGTAAAGCGTCGCGGTCTGGGTCGCGCCGGTTGACGCCGGGCTACCCGGGGCCGTGGCGATCCTTGGGGCGGCTTGTGCTGGGTTGGCTTGCGCGGGGCTGGCTGGCGCTGCGGCCATTGCGGTACTTACCGCCACGACATCCCCTGTGGCGCCGCGTACCGTGGTAACGGTTGAGCCATTGGCCAGTTGCGTGATCGAGCGCGTGCTCGAGGGTGGCGGCGTATAGGGCGAGGTGCTGAAACTATAGGCGCCGCCAAGCGCGGCGATACTGGTGATGCTCATGGTAAACCTCCGTGACTAACCTCCATCAAGCGCAAAATGCCGTGTGCGGGCGCACCTGCTATCCCCCGGAATGAAAGCAGCCGGAATTTTTCCGGCAGAGTTATATTATTCCAGCAACCCGCGCTCATGCGTGGCGCGCCCGCCTTGGCATGCTTTTTCTAGCCAGGATAAATTAACAAAGCGTTGCGAAGTGCGGGGTGGGGCTGAAAAAAAACACCCGCTTCAAGCCGCCTTCACCTCCCGGCAATCAGGAGTAAAAGGTTAATGGCGGCGCCGAGAAAAAAACCGACCAGCGTGCCGTTGACGCGGATATATTGCAGGTCCTTGCCCACGCGCAGTTCCAGCTTTTCGGTAATCGTTACGGAATCCCAGGCGCCGACCACCCGGCCGATGAACCGCGCCCCTTCCGCCTGCGCCGCCGGCAGCGCCCGCAGAACGATGGATTCAACCGCCGCGTTCACCCGCGCACGCGCTGCTTCGTCGCGCTCCAATACCTCGGCCAGGCTGCCCAGCGCGTTTTCGATGACCGCGACCGAGCGGCCATGCGGGTTGGCGGCGTCGGTTTCCAGGGCGCGGCGCATGCGCGCCCATACATCCCAGGCCCAGGCCTTTACCGTGTCGTGCGCCAGCACGCCTTGCATGGCGCGGCCGAGTTCGGCCGCGCGGGCCGGATCGGTTTCCAGCTTGTCGATCTCGCGATGCACCCATTCATCGAAAGCATCGCGCATCTCGGAGCTGTCCGGCCCGATGCGCTCCAGCTCCTGGTTGACCGCGACGAGCACGCGTTTGGCGACATTGGCGCCTATGGCCCAGCCGATGAGCTTGCCGCCCTGCTGTGCCACACGCTCCTTTATCGCGGTGGTCAGGGTTTCCTCGCGCGCGGCGAGGGTTTGTTTGAGCTGAGTCAGGATGAAGGAGAACACCTCCTGGTGCCGGCCGCCCGCCACCAGCCCGGAGAGCGCGCGGGCCACCACCACCCCGGCCGCGCGGCCGCCGATGAGCTTGGGCAGAAAGCGGGCCAGCAGCCGGCGGGCGCGGCCATCCTCGATGCTGGCCAGCAGTTTGGGCAGCATGCCGGCCAGGGCCTCGGCCAGCGGGCGCGTGGCGGTGCTGTCCGACAGGAACCGCCGCAGCAAGGCGGGTGTGTCGAGGTTGCCAAGCAGCTTGCGAATGTCGCCTTCTGTGACGACATGGTTGGCGATGAAGCGGCCCAGCGCATTGCCGAGCCGCTCCTTTTGCGCCGGCAGAATGGCGGTGTGCGGAATGGGCAGGCCGAGCGGGTGGCGGAACAAGGCGGTGACGGCGAACCAATCCGCCACGCCGCCGATGAACCCGGCCTTGGCGGCATCACGGAGCAGAACGGCGCCGTGGGAGGGCGGCAGGGTGTAGCCGACGACGGTGAGGGCGGCCATGAGCCAGAGCAGCGAGGTGGCGAAGAGCTGATGCTTTTTTAAGGAGGCGCGCAGGGGTGCGTCCGGGTCCGGCTGGGATTGGCTCATGGCGGGAGAGTAAGCGGTGCCGGCGGCGATATGCAAGGCAACGGGGTTGGCCGCAGTCGCGCTATTCTTGGTTAAGCCCTTGGTTTTCGTGGAGTGCGTACCAGATCATTCATGGTGAAACCAAAACCCCGGCCATTTGAGTGAAACCAAAGCCGAACCAGATCGTGCCGCCGGGCGGGCGAGCGCCGCACCTCGTGGTGCAGCGCAACCGTAAAATGGCGGCCTCGGCGCATGCCTATGTGCGGGGCAGCACGGCGCGATTTTACCAATGGCTGGAGGACAGCAACCGTGCCGCCCTGCCGGAAGGGCCGGAGGCGTGGATTTGCGGTGACTGCCATATCGGCAATCTCGGCCCCATTGCCGCGGCGGATGGCGGGCTAGCCGTGCAGATCCGCGATCTCGACCAGAGCGTGATCGGCAATCCGGTGCATGATCTGATCCGCCTGGCGCTGTCGCTGGCCATGGCGGCGCGCGGCTCGGACCTGCCGGGGGTGACCACGGCGCGCCTCATCGAGCGCATGGTCGGCGGCTATGTGGAAGCCTTCGCGCCCGAAGCGGGCGATGCGGCGCAGGATGCTCCGGGCGACATGCCCAAAATCGTCCGCAGCCTGATGCGCGAGGCGGCGGGGCGCTCCTGGAAACATCTGGCCGATGAGCGGATCGAGGGCGTCGAGCCGGCTATCCCGCTTGGTAAACGCTTCTGGCCCCTGGCGCCGGAGGAGCGCCAGGCGATTCAGACGCTGTTCGCGCAGGAGGATGCCCGCAAGCTCGTCACCGCCTTGCGCCAGCGTGACGACGATGCCGAGTTGCGCGTGCTGGATGCCGCCTATTGGCGCAAGGGCTGCAGCTCGCTCGGTGGTATGCGTTTCGCCGTTCTGGTGGCGGTCGATACCGGTAAACGCGAGCGCCATTGCCTCATCGATGTTAAACAGGCGGTGGATGCGGCGGCCCCGCACAGCCAGACGAGCGCGATGCCCGATGATAACGCCGAACGCGTGGTGACCGGGGCACGGCATTTGTCGCCCTATCTCGGCGGGCGTATGCTGGCGGAACGGATATTGCGTAAATCCGTGTTCATCCGTGAATTGCTGCCGCAGGATATGAAACTCGAAATCGAGCGCGTCACGCAGGCCGAGGCGATCGAGATGGCGGGGTTTCTTGCCCGCGTCGTCGGTCGGGCGCATGCGCGGCAGCTGGATGCCGGTGACCGGCGGATATGGCTCGCCGAATTGCAACGTAACCGTTCCAAATCGCTCGATGCGCCGGGCTGGCTGTGGAACAGTGTTGTCGATCTCATAGCGGCGCATGAGGCCGCCTACCTGAACCATTGCCGGCGGTTTGCGCTGCAAGAGGTAGGTTAAGCCGATACGAAATGATCAGGGGGCGTGAGCCCGGAAGCTGGGGCTGGTTATGTCACTCCACCGTCACCGACTTCGCCAGATTGCGCGGCTGGTCGACATCCGTGCCTTTCAGCACGGCTACATGATAGGCGAGCATCTGCACCGGAATGGCGTAGAGTATGGGTGCCGCGAAGGGATCGATATCCGGGAGCAGAATGGTTTCGGCGGCGATGCCGCGGAGTTTTTCCGCCCCGGCGGCATCGGAGAACACGACGATCTGCCCGCCCCGCGCGGCGGCTTCCTGCAGATTGGAGGCGGTTTTTTCGAATAACGGCCCCGATGGGCAGATGGCGATGACCGGCACGCTTTTGTCGATGAGCGCGATCGGTCCGTGCTTCATTTCGCCAGCGGCATAGCCCTCGGCATGGATGTAGCTGATCTCCTTGAGCTTCAGAGCGCCTTCCAGCGCGATGGGGAAGCAGCCGCCCCGGCCGAGATAGAGCACGTCCCGCGCTTCGGCGATGCGTTTGGCGAGGTTTTTTATCGGCTCGTCATGGCTGAGGATTTCCGCGGCCTTCGCCGGAACTTCCAGCAGTGCGGAGGTCAGCCGGGCTTCCTCCTCGGGCGAGATCACGTTTTTGGCGCGTGCCAAAGCAAGGGCGAATACCGCCAGCACGGTAAGCTGGGCGGTGAACGCCTTGGTGCTGGCCACGCCGATTTCCGGCCCCGCAATGGTTTCCAGCACGGCATCGGATTCACGCGCCATGGAGCTTTCCGGTACGTTCAATACCGAGAGTATCGTCTGCCCTTCGCTTTTCATGTAGCGCAATGCGGCCAGCG
>JAKBAV010000009.1 GCA_021826225.1 Pseudomonadota bacterium
ATCTGGAGCGGGTAGCGAGAATCGAACTCGCGCATCGAGCTTGGGAAGCTAGCAGGCTACCATTACATCATACCCGCCCAGTGGTGCCGTCATAGAGCGGAGTTATTGACCGCGCAAGCTGGCCGATATTGACCGGGCGGGCGCGCGGGCGTAGGCCGAAATCACCTCGTGATTTGTCCAGCCGGATTGCGGCGAGGCTGGCCTGGCCAGAAGCAAAACAAACGCTAAAGAGGCTAGAAGGCGCTGCATTGGCCGCGCCTTTCCTCCCGTGGCAGGACCGTGAACTGGGAGAGCCATGATGACCGATACGCCGAACCTTCCGCTTGCCACCGACCTGACCGATGCCGGGCCCGGCCGCAGCAACAATACCCGCCTCGCCACCGACCTGATCCATGCCGGGCGCATCCGCAGCAATCTCGATGAGAACGCCGAGGCTTTGTTCCTCACCTCGGGCTTCGCCTATGAGAGCGCCGAGCAGGCGGAGGCGGTGTTCACCAACAAGATCCAGCATTTTCAATATTCCCGTTTCGCCAACCCGACCGTGCAGATGCTGGAGCAGCGCCTTGCCCGTATCGAGGGCGCGGAAGTTTGCCGCTGCACGGCCACGGGCATGGCGGCGGTGAGTGCCGCCCTGCTCTGCGGGCTGAAAACCGGGCAGCGCGTGGTCGCGGCACGGGCGCTGTTCGGCTCGTGTCACTGGATCGTCAGTACCTTGCTGCCGCAATACGGGATCGAGACCGTGTTCGTGGAGGGCAGCGACATGGCGGAATGGCGCCGGGCGCTGAGCCAGCCCACGGCGCTGGTGCTGCTCGAATCCCCCTCCAACCCGATGCTCGATATCGTGGACCTGCGCGCGGTGGCGGAGCTGACCCATGCGGCCGGCGGCATCGTGGTGGTGGATAACGTGTTCGCCACACCGTTGCTGCAGAAGCCGCTGGAGCTGGGCGCGGATGTCGTCGTATACTCGACCACCAAGCATATGGATGGCCAGGGCCGCGTGCTCGGCGGCGCGGTGCTCGGCGCGAAGGCCTGGATGGAGGAGGTGTTCCAGCCTTTCTTCCGCAATACCGGCCCGGCAATGTCGCCCTTCAATGCCTGGGTGACGCTGAAGGGGATGGAAACCCTGGGCCTGCGCCTGAGCGCGCAAAGCGCAACGGCCGAGACCCTCGCCCGCTTCCTGGAACAGCAGCCGGGGGTGAAGCGCGCATTGTATCCAACCCTAGAATCGCATCCGCAGCGCGCGCTGGCCATGGCGCAGATGTCGGGCGGCGGCACGATGGTGACCTTCGAGCTGGAGGGCGGCAAGGAGGCATCGTTCAAGCTGATGAACGCGCTGCGGGTGATCACGATCTCCAATAATCTCGGCGACACGAAATCCCTCGTCACCCACCCGGCGACCACGACGCATATGCGGATCGGGGCGGAGGAGCGGGCGCGTCTGGGCATTACCGATGGCGTGCTCCGGCTTTCGGTCGGGCTGGAGGATGTGCAGGATCTGATCGAGGATCTGAGCCACGGCCTGGCCGCCGCCGGAGGGAACGCAGCACTCTAACCACGTCCGCGCTTCACCGCGTCCTGGCCGAAGCGGGCGCGCAGGCTGTCTATGGCGGTCTGGCGGGCGCGGCGGCGGGGTGCCGTGCTGTCGGCGAGGTCGCCTTTATCGGCCAGTGCCGCATCCGCCAGGGGTGCGGCGCCAATGCCGATGAGGCGGAAAGCGGTGCCGCCGGTCTCACGCGCCAGCAAGGCACGGGCGTGCTCGAACATGGTTTCCGGCAGCTGGGTGGGGTTGGGCAGGCGCTGGCTGCGCGTGCGGGACTGGAACTGATCGGTTTTGAGCTTCAGCACCAGCCCGCCGGCGGCCTGGTGCGCCGCGGCGAGGCGACGGCCAAGTTTTTCGCAGAGCCGCCAGAGCTCGGCTTCCAGCGCGGCTGGATCGCGCAGGTCGGTGGCAAAGGTGGTCTCGGCGCTGATCGATTTGGTCTCGCGCTCCGGGTTGACCGGGCGCGGATCCTCGCCGCGGGCGCGGGCGGCGAGGGCTGGCCCTTCATCGCCGAGACGCAGGGCGGCATGGCCATCGAGCGCGGCGAGCTGGCCGATGGTGGTGATGCCCATGGCCGCAAGGCGCTTCGCCTGGGCCGGGCCGATGCCGGGGAGGATGCGCACGGGCGCGGGCGCGAGCAGGCCGGGAGCCTCGGCGCCGAACACGAAAAATCCGCGTGGTTTGCCGCGCTCGGCGGCGAGCTTGGCGAGCAGCCGGTTGGGCGCGAGGCCGATGGAAATGGTGATGCCCAGTTCAGCCTCCACCCGGCGCGCCAAACGGTTGAGCACGATGGCCGGCGGGGCCTGGTGCAGGGATTGCGTGCCGGTGAGGTCGAGCACGGCTTCATCGACGGATTGCATCTGCACCAGCGGCGTCAAAGCTTCCATCATGGCGCGTATCTGGCGCGAGACGGCGGCGTATTTACGCATGTCCGGCGGCACCACGATGGCTTGCGGGCAGAGCTGCCGGGCCTTGAACATCGGCATGGCGGAGCGCACGCCGTAAAGCCGGGCGACATAGCAGCAGGTGGAGACCACGCCGCGCGCGCCGCCGCCGACGATAACCGGCAGGTCGCGCCATTCAGGATGGTCGCGCTTTTCCACGGCGGCGAAGAAGGCGTCGCAATCGACATGGCCGATGGCGAGGGTGAGAAGTTGCGGATGGCGGATTATGCGCACAGAGCCGCAGGACTGGCACGGGCTGACGGCCGTGATCTGGTCGCAATCCCGGCAGAACGCCGTCACGAGAGGCCTTTCAAGTAGCGGTTTCTACGCGGAATCATCGATGACATAAGCCGAGGTCAGCCCGCCATCGATGGGATAGGCGGCACCCGTGATGAAACTGGCTTCGTCGCTGGCGAGAAAGGCCACGACATTGGCGATCTCGGCGGGTTGGGCGAGGCGGCCCATGGGGAGGTATCGGCGGCGCAGCGCCCACGCCTCCTCATCGGCGAGGAAGACATTGACCAGCGGCGTGGCCGTGGGGCCAGGACAGATGGCGACCGCGCGGATTTTTTTTCGCGCATACATGATGGCGATTTCGCGCGTCATCGAAAGCACCCCGCCTTTGGCGGCAGTGTAGGCGATTTGCGGAAAGGCGGAGCCGACCAGCGCCACGATCGAGGCATTGTTGATGATGACACCGCCGCCGGCCGCTTCAAGATAAGGAATACCGGCCTTGCAGCAGAGAAAGACCGAGGTGAGGTTGGCGGCGATGGTCGCATCCCAGATGGGCAGCGGGGTTTCAACCGGGCCGCTATCCTCACCCAGGCAGATGCCGGCATTGTTGAAGATGATGTCGATGCCGCCGAACATGGCCGCCCCCTCGGCGAACATGGCCGTGCAGGCGGCCTCATGGGTGAGATTGCCGATAACGGTGGCGGCGCGGCCGCCGGCGGCGCGGATAGCTGCAACCGTGGCTTCGGCGGGGCCGGCATGTAGGTCGGCGCAGATCACGGCCGCGCCCTCGCGCGCGAATTTTTCGGCGGTGGCACGGCCGATGCCGCCACCGGCGCCGGTGATGAAGGCGCGTTTGCCGTGCAGGCGCATCGGGCTCACAGACATGCGCCGATTTCCTTGAGTTGCGCGATGAGACCCGGCCGGGTGGGGGCAAAACTGCCATCGAAGACGGCGGAGCCGATGGTGAAGGCATCCACCCCCGCCGCGCGCAGGGCGGCGATGCGGGCGGGGCTGTCAACGCCGCCGGCGCAGATCAGTTTTTTGCCGCCGCAGGCCGCGCGGACGGCACGGACCAGATCCAGCGGCTCGGCCTGCGTGGCGCGATAGGCCAGCAGGTCAACCCCGGCGCAGCCCTGGGCGATGTAATCCGCGGTTTGGGCGGCGATTTGCGCCACACTTCCGCCAAGCTGCGTCGGGTGGCCAAGCGGCGTTCCAGGGAAGGGGTAATACCGGATGAAGCTGCCTTGCAGAATGGCGAGGGTTTCCGCAACCTGGGTGCCGCCGAGCAGATGGCCGACGCCGATGGCGGCGGCGAAGCGGGCGGATTGCAGGGCGGCCTCGGGTGAGGTGGCGACGACTTCGAGATAGCTCTCGGCGCCAAGGGCCTGGATGCCGGCATTGAGCGCGCGCAGGGTTGGCGCATCCGCGCCGATATCCTTGAAGCCGATATGTTTCAGGCCGAGCGGGACGATTTGCGCCAGTATAGCCAGGCAGTCAGGCACCGTACGGTCCTGGCGGGTGAGCATGAAGATAAAGTCCATGCCGCCATCATGCTCACTGGCTTACAGGCGAGGCAATGACAGCAAATGACTTTTTATGCCCTGCTCACGCCCCGGGCGCATGAACCTGCGTTCGACGCCGTAATGCAGCAGGGCGGCGATGACGAGCGAGAGGCTGAGGGTGAGGGGCAGGAATATCGCCGAGAAGACTGCGGCGCTGCCATGGGTCAGCGGACCGAGGAGGAGGGTGACGGCACGCTCGACAGGCGCGTTGACCAGATAGAGCGGATAGGAGATGGCGCCGAGATACAGGACTGCGCGGTGCTCCAGTATGGCGCCCCAGGGTCTGGAATTGGCCAGCAGGATGGCGCCCCAGGCAAGCGGGGGCAAGGCTTTTTCCGGGCTGGTGAGCAGGCCGATGGCGCAGGCGCCGATGAGGCAGGGCAGCAGCGTGGCGCGCTGGCCGCGCAACCAGGCGGCGCTGGCGAGGCCCAGGGCGAAATACGGGGCGGCATCGGGGAAGAAGGCGCGGCTAAAGGCGCCACCATAGGGGAGCAGGTGCCAGGCGGCGCCGAGTGCCAGAACGGCCAGAGCGAAGCGGCCGAGATGTCGCGGGACGATGAGACCGATGAGGACGTAGAATTGCCACTCGGTGGAAAGGCTCCAGGCCGGACCGAGCAGGGTGATATAAGCATAGGGCAAGGCGGCTTGCGGGATGAGGCCGTGCAAGAGGGTGAGATGCGCGAGCAGATGCGGCCAGAACGGCCGGGGCAACGCGGCGGCCACCAAGTCCCGCGCGGGCAGCGAAACCCACGGCAGGGTGCGCAGCGGATCGCCCAGATCGGCGATGGCGATGGCGGCGGCGAGGACGATGAAATAGACCGGCAGCAGGCGCCGGGCGCGGGCCATGATGAAGGGCCGGAAGGCGCCGCCGAAACGCTCTAGCGACGCTGCTATGACCAGGCCGCTCAGCGCGAAGAACAGGTCCACCGCGGCCTCGCCATGACGGAACAGGGACTGCACGAAGCCAGGAGCGATGGTGAGCGGCAAGGCATGGCCGAGCATGACGTAGACCGCCAGAATGCCGCGCATACCATCCAGGCGTCTGAGGCGACCCATGACTGCAACTTAACCTTGTGTTCATGAAAAATCCAGTTTTAAAGCTTGCTTTGCCGCTAAGCTCCGGGGCCGGCGCGCTGGTGTCCTAAATTTAATGCCAGTTGACGGATTGTGCTAAAAGGCGGACCCTTCCCGCGCCGTGGAACACGGCAGGAAGCCAATAATCACACCCGGCCCATACAGGGGGAACAACCAATGAGCAGCATTACCAGGAGCGGCGAGCGCCTGAAGCGCGACAGCCTCGGCCTCAGCCAGATCATCGCCTCGACACTGGCCAATATCGCACCGGCCATGAGTTTCTTCTTCGGCTTCGGCCTTATCGTCACGGGCGCCGGCGTCGGCGCCCCGCTCACCATTCTGGTCGCCATGGTGGTGATCCTGTTTCTCACCAACACGCTGGCGGAGTTTTCTAAATACCGCCCCTCCACCGGCTCGTTCGTCACCTTTATCGGCATGTCCTTCGGCCCCGTCGCCGGTGCCGCCGCGTCGCTATTCGTCGTCACCGGCTATTGCATCGCGGCGGCCTCGGTCGTGGTGATTGCCGGCGGCTGGGCGGCGCAGACGCTGCAGGTTTTCCTCGGCATCCATGTGCCCTGGCAGGTGCTCAGCATCGTCGTCACCGGCATTGTCGGCCTGCTGGTCTCGCGCGGCATCAGCCTGTCCACCACCTGGGCGGCCATCTTCTTCTATTTCGAACTGGTGCTGCTGCTGGTTGGCGCCGTGATCATGCTCTACGTGAACCGCGCCTCCCTCTCCTGGGCGCCGCTGATGTTCTCCTCCGTCGTCGGCGGCTGGAAGGGCATCGGGCTTGGTTTCCCGCTCGCCATCTATTTGTTCATCGGCTGGGAAAACTCCGCCATGCTGGCTGAGGAAACCACAAACCCACGGCGCAATGTGCCGCGCGCGCTCATCACCGGCACGCTCTCCATCGGCATTCTCTACATGTTTCTGGCCTTCGCCACGGAGACGGCGTTCCACAACAACGTCACCGCCATCGGCAATTCCAGCATTCCGTTCGTGGATGCCTTCAAGGCCTCGGCCGCGGGCATTCTCATCATTGCCTATATTGCCGGCGTCACCAGCATTTTCTCCTCGCTCATCGGCCTGACCAACGCGCAGGCGCGCATTCTGTTCAGCTCCTCGCGCGAAGGGCTGCTGCCGGCCTTCTTCGGTAAAATCCACCCGCAGCACCGCACACCGCATGCCGCGATGTGGGCGTATATCGTCATGGCACTGCTCATCGTGCTGGTGTTCGGCACGATCTATGCAATCGACCCGGTGACCCTGTTCGGCGATACCGGCACGCTCGGCACCATTCCGGTGGTGGTGACGTATCTGATCACCAATCTCGCTCTGCCCGTCTACATGCTGCGCCACCACCGGGCGGATTTCAGCTTCATCCGGCATCTCTTGATCCCGCTTCTGGGCACGGTTTTCATGCTGTTCCCGCTTTACGGCCTGGTGCAGTTCGGCCAGCCTTATCCGTTCAACATCTACCCGTATCTGGCGCTGGGTCTGCTCGTGCTCTCGCTGATCTACGGCGCCATCCTGGCCAATCGCGACCCTGATCTGGTGCAGCGCATCGGCTCCTACGTGGCCGACGAAGAGTACTGATCGCCTAAATCCGGGCGGCGCGCGTGCCGCCCGGATCATCTGCAATCCTTCGAGATGAAAAACCTGTCTCCCCGGCCGCTTTGCCATGCTATGTTACTGCCATGAAGCGTCGGTTTCTGCTTTTCGCCATCCCCGCCCTGACCGCCCCGCTGCCGGCCCTGGCCTATGAGGTCAGCCATACCGACGCGCAATGGCGGAAGATCCTCACCCCCGCGCAGTACAACATCCTGCGCCAGGCGGGCACCGAGCCGCCTTTCAGCTCTCCATTACTGAGCGAAACACGCCCCGGCACCTATCATTGCGCCGGTTGCGCGCTCGCCGTGTTTTCCGCGAAAACCAAATATGATTCCGGCGAGGGCTGGCCAAGCTTCTGGGCGCCCTTGCCGCACGCCGTACTGACCGCCGACGATACCTCCCTCAGCATGGACCGCACGGAAATCCATTGCCGGCGCTGCGGCGGCCATCTCGGCCATGTGTTCCCCGATGGCCCGCCGCCGACCGGCCTGCGTTACTGCATCGACGGGTTGGCGCTGACATTTACGCCCGCCTGATCCACGCCATCACGCGGGGCGCGGTGAATCCACTTTACCCCTGGTATAGGCGAAGGACTCCGCGATTTTCTCCAGCATATGCACCCCCGCCGTGGTCGGCCGGAAGCGCGGCGCCTGCCCCTCCACCAGACAAGTCGGCAGGCATTCCACCGGCGCGTGGAAATCCGGGTCGAAGAAAAACGGCAGGGCGTAGCGGTCGGCGCCCGAGACATTCACCACGCGATGCGGCGTGGAACGAAATACGCCGTTGCTCCAGCGTTCCATCATGTCCCCGATATTCACGACGAAGCTGCCCGGCAGCGGCGGTGCATCGAGCCATACGCCATCGCGGCGGCGCACCTGCAGACCGCCGGCCGCATCCTGGTGCAGCAATGTCAGGCAGCCATAATCGGTATGCGCGCCGGCGCCGATCTGCCGCTCGGTAATCCGGCCGGTCTGCGGCGGGTAGTGCAAGGGGGCCAGGGTTGTCATGGTAATCCCCAGCAAGGGCTCGAAAAATGCTTCGTCCAGGCCCAAAGCGAGCGCGAAGCCGCCAATCACGCGCCGCCCGAGTTCCACCATCTCGTCATAATAAGCCTGCATCACGTCACGCCAGCCTGGCAGGTCCGGCCATTGGTTGGGGCCGTGCAGCGGCAGGCCGGCGCGCACGCGCTCATGGTCGGGGGCAAGATCGCGGCCGATTTTGAGCCCTTCCTTGAAATCCCCCGCATCCTGCTTCGCGGGATCGAGATTCTCGCTGCCCAGCCGGAACCAGCCGCGATGGCAGGAGGAACGCTCGATGGCGATTTGCCCCTTCAGTGCTTCCGGCAGGTCGAAGAACCGCCTGGCCTGCGCGTAGACGGCATCAATTTGCGCCTGCGGCACGCCATGCCCAACCGCATAGAAAAACCCGATCTCGCGGCAGGCCCGGCCGATGGCCTCGACCATCGCCACCTTACCCGGCACCGCCTGGCCAGGACCGCGGCGCAGCGGCGAGATATCGATGACGGGGACCGCATCCAGCCGCGCCGCGCGGAGCGAAAAATCGAGCTCTATGGTGTGCGACATGGGGCAAATGCTAACCTCACCGCGCATCGCTTACCAGGGGCAGTTCAGTGGACCAGAAATATCTTCTCGGCATCGACCTCGGCGCCGGCAGCCTGAAAGCCACCATCATCGGCAGCACCGGCCATATCGTGGGGGAGAGCGCGCATCCCATCACCACCAGCATTCCGCATTTCGGCTGGTCCGAGCAGGACCCGGCCACGTGGTTTGCCGCACTCTGCACCGCCACAAGGGGCGCTCTGGCGGCGGCTGACATTGCGCCCGGCGCCATTGCCGGCATCGGCGTCTCGGCCGGGGCGCATATCCCGGTCCTCACCGGGGAAAACGGCGCCATACTGCGCCCCGCCATCATGTGGAACGACCAGCGCGCCGCCGCCCAGGCCGCCGCCTTGCACGAGCAGGCCGGGGCGCGGATTATCGCCACCGCCCTGAACCGCGCCAACCCGACCTGGACCCTGGCCATGCTGGCCTGGCTACGGGAAAACGAGCCCGCCACCATGGCCCGGGCGCAGCGGCTCTATCTGGCCAAGGACTGGCTGCGCTCCTGCCTGACCAGCACCTGGGAGACGGATTTTTCCGATGCGATCGGCGCCATGCTGGGCGATGACGGCACGAAAAACTGGTCCCCGGAACTGGCCGCGCTCATCGGGCTCGACCTTGCATTGCTGCCGCCCATCGTGGCGCCAGAGCAGGTGGTGGGCGGGGTAACGGCGCGGGCCGCGGCACTGACGGGCCTTGCCGAAGGCACGCCGGTCATCTGCGGTTCCAACGATACGACCGTCGAGTTTTTCGGCGCCGGCGCCATCAGGCCCGGCATGGGGGCGATCAAGCTGGCGACAGCCGGGGTGCTGTATCTGGCGACGCAAGGCCCGGCGGTGCATCCGCCCATCTCCTGCTATCCGCATATCATGCCGGGTCTGTATTACGCCGCCACGGGCACGAATTCCTGCGCCTCGGCGCATCGCTGGCTGCGCGATCTGATGTTTGCCGGAGGCGGGTTGGCTGGAGGCACGTTTGGCGAAGGCGGCTTCACCGGAAACAGGTTTGAAGAAGGCGGCTTCGCCGGGAGTAGGTTTGAAGAAGGCGGCTTCGCCGCCATGGACGCGCTGGCCGCCGCCACGCCGCCCGGCGCGCGCGGCCTGCTCTTCCACCCGTATCTGCAAGGCGAGCGGGCGCCTTACTGGGACCCGCTGCTGCGCGCCGATTTCATCGGCCTCACCATCAGCCACGGCAAACCCGAATTCGCCCGCGCGCTTTATGAGGGGCTGGCTTTTTCCATCCGCGACCTGCTGGAAGCCGCGCGGGCCCTGGGGTTCAGCTTCGGCACCATCCGGCTGATGGGCGGCGGCGCGCGCTCCGCCTGCTGGCGTCAGATCATCGCCGATGTCACCGGGCTGACCATCGAGCGTACGGAATCGGCCGATGCCTCCTTCGGCGCGGCGTTGCTCGCGGGGATCGGCACAGGCCTGTTCGCCGGGCCGGAGGAGGCAGTTGCCCGCTGCGTGCGGCTGGCCGATACCACCATGCCCGATCCGCAGGCCGGGCTGTTCTATGACCAGCTATTTGGCGTGTACAAGGACGCCCAGGCGGCTCTGGCCGGGATTAACCACCGGCTGCATGCGCTTGTGAGCTGAAAGCGGGCTGAGCTGAAAACGGGCGTTAGAGCGGGATGACATTTGATCGACTCAAGTGAATCCCACTCTAATTCCATGTTGTAGAGGGCGATTCAGACTTCAGATTAACCCAAAGACGGGTCAATCTTACGTCATCGCACTCTAGCGCAATTCGGTTTCGGCTTCGAGGCCGAGCATCTGCGCCAGACGGTCCAGCCGGCGCAGCACGGCTTCGCCCGCGAACACGCCATTGGCGGCGGCGAGGCCCAGCACCAGCCTGCCATTGCCAAGGGTAAGGCCCGTGCCGGCGAGCAGATGCGGCGTGCCGGCGGAGAGTGTGTAAGCGAGGCGAAGCGCAGTGCCGAGGGTCTCGGCGCGGCGGGCGGCGTGCATATCGAGCAATGTGCGGGCCGGGGCCAGGAAGGCGCATTCGGGCGGGGCCTCGTAGCGCAGGGCGATGGTGAGGGCGAGGAAGGCGCGCGCGTGATGGTCGAGCGCCATGCCGGCCTGGCGCAACACCCGCTGATAAGCCTGTTCGGCGCGGTATTCGGGATGTTCGTGGCTGCCAATATCGGAGAGCCAGCACGCGGCCTGACGCAGGCGGCGCTGGGCCGGGGTTTCGCTGGGGAAAAGCGGCGCGGTCCAGCCGAACAAGGCGGGCGGCAGATTGGCGTCGCGGATCACCCCGCGCGTGAGGTCACGCGAGGCGGCGAGCAGCGGGTCCTCGGCGCGGATGGCGGGCGGCAGCAGCCGGGTGAACCAGCCCTCGCGCAGGCCGTTGGCGGAAAACACCACGCGCGCGGCGCCGGTGGCGCGCAGCAGGCGGCGCAGGATGATGGCGGCATAAGGCAGGTCCTCGATACGGCGGCGGGGCACGCCCGGCATGCGCTCGATGAGCTTGCGCCCGGCCTCGGAGATCACCCCGGCCAGGTCGCGGGCTTCCTCGCGGCCGATCGTGTAATGGTGCACCATGTTCAGCGGGTAGCCGGTCTGGGCGATATGGATGCGCGCTAGCGCACGGAAGGCGCCGCCGGAGACGTAAAGATCCTTGCCGGCGGCTTCGGCGGCGAAGGGAATGGCATCGAGCTCCGCCGTGACGATGGCGCGGGCCTTGAGCAGATCCTCGGCCGCGCGGTCGGCCAGGCGGATGACGCCGATCGGCATGGTGGCGGCGGGGCCGATGCGCCCGGCATCGAGCCGTACAAGTTCGAGCGAGCCGCCACCGAGATCGGCCAGAATGCCGTCGGCCCCGGGAATGCCGCAGAGTACGCCCTCCGCGGAGAGTTCGGCTTCCTGCGCCCCGGACAGGATTTTAATCCGCATCTCGGGCAGGCGCGCGGCCAGGCGCTTGACGAATTCCGCGCCATTTTCCGCGTCGCGCACGGCCGAGGTGGCCAGAACATCAAACGGCGTGGCGCCCATGGCGCGGGCGATGGCGGCATAGCGGTGCAGCACGGTTTCGGCCTGGGCGGTGGCGGCATCGTCCAGCTTGCCGGTGCTCGTCATGCCTTTGGCCAGGCGCAGCACGGCCTTCTCGTTGAAAATCTGCAGCGGGTTGCGGTTCTCGCCCTCATAGATGACGAGGCGGACGGAGTTTGAGCCTAGATCAACCACGGCGCGGCGTGTGGCCTGCGCTTCGGCCTGGGAAGGCGTGGGGGTGAGCTGGTCCATGGTGCAGTTTTCCCCGGTTCGGTCGGCGCATATAGCTAAAGTTTAGTGACGTTATGGTAACCCGGCTTTAGCCCAGATCAAGCGTGAGTGTTAGGGCGTCCGCGCCATCGGCGTAGTAGGATTTGCGGCGGCCGGCGGAGATGAAGCCGCGTGCGGCGTAGAAGGCGCGGGCCGGCGTGTTGCGCTCCGCGACTTCCAGGTGAATGCGGGTGACCCCGGCGGCGCGGCAGGCGGCGATGCCCCGGTCCAGCAGCGTGGTGGCGATGCCCTGGCGCGGCGCCGTAACGCCGATGGTGATAATCTCGGCCTCGTCGAGCACGATACGCAGGAGCAGAAACCCGCCGCGCTCATCGAGAAACCCATGCATGCCGGGCTGCGCCAGCATCGTCGCGAAACTGGCTTCGTCCCACGGGGCATCAGCAAAGGCGCCGGCATGTAATGCGGCGAACGCGGCGGCATAAGCGGGGCTCATCGCGGCGCGGGGCGCAGGCCGGCGGCGGGCAGCTTGGCTTCGGGCGGGTCTATATAGGCGGGCAGCGCGGGCAGTGGGGCAAGCCCGGCGGCGGCCCGGGCCTGGGCGGCGCGCACGGTCCATACCGGGTCGATCGCGCGGGCATTGGTCAGCAGCACGTCGGCGCCACGCGCGGCGAGGCGGGCGGCGGTTGCGGCCGCTTCGTCCCCGGCCAGGGCTATGGCACCGGCGGGACGGGGGATGTCGGCATCGGCACAGGCCTGCGCGATGCCGTCGCGGAGCAGAAACAGGCGGTTCCGCCGTGCGCGGAGCACCACCCAGAGCGGGCGGTGCAATTGCGGGAAGGCAATGGCATAGGCGGCATCGGCGGGAACGCCCCAGAGCGGGATGCCCGATCCGGCGGCAAAGCCCTGGGCGAGCGCTATGCTGGTGCGCAGGCCGGTAAAACTGCCCGGGCCGATACCGACGGCGATATTGGTGATGGCGTGCTCGCGCGCGGCCTCTTCCAGCATGGCCTGTTCCAGCAAAGGCGGCAGGGTTTCGATGAGGCCGGGGCGCAGCGGCGCGAAAACCTTGTGCAGCACGGTGCCGTCCGCCGCCAGCACGGCAAGCCCGGCATGGCTGCCCGAGGCGTCCAGCCCCAGCCAGGTCACGCGGGAAAGCTCACGTGAGCGTCACGGCCTGCTCAAAGCTCAGGCGCGGCAGGCGGGGGGCAAGTTCCTCGGCCCGTGGATAGCCGAGATTGATGAGGAAATTGGATTTCCAGCTATTGGCGTTGAAGAAAATCCGGTCGAGCCTGGGGCGGTCGAAGCCGGACATCGGCCCGCAGACCAGGCCAAGAGCGCGGGCGGCAAGCATGAAATACGCGCCCTGCAGGGTGGAATTGCGGAAGGCGGTCTCCTCCGAGAGGTCCGGATTGCCCACAAACCAGGCTTTCAGATCATTGCCCGGATTCAGCTCCGGCAGCCTGGCGTGAAACAGCGCGTCATAGGCAACCACGACAATGGCGGGCGCGGCCATGGTCTTTTCAATATTGCCCAGGCTGAGGCACGGCCGGAGCCGTTCCTTGGCCTCGGCCGAACGGATGACGAGGAAGCGGCCCGGCAGGCTGTTGCCCGAGGTCGGGCCAAACTTGACCAGATCATAGAGCGCGTTCAGGGTTTCGTCCGCAACCGGCGTGTCCGCGAAGGATTCATGCGTGCGCGCGGTGCGGAACAGCGCATCGAGCGCCGTATCGTCCAAAACCATTCCTGCTCACTCCTCTGTTCTCAGGCGGCCTGTGTAACCGAGGTGACCTCCGGAATATAGTGCTTCAGCATGGTCTCGATGCCATGCTTCAGCGTGGCGCTGGAGGACGGGCAGCCGGCGCAGGAGCCCTGCATCTTCAGGCTCACCACGCCGTCGCGGAAGCCGCGAAAGATGATGTCCCCGCCATCGCCCGCCACGGCGGGACGGATGCGGGTGTCGAGCAGATCCTTGATCTGGGCGGCGATCTCGGCGTCTTCCGGGGCAAAATCCTCGGCTTCGAGGGTCACATTCTCGCGCAGTATCGGGCGGTCTTCGACCAGATGCTCCATCAGCAGGCCGAGCACCTGGGGCTTGAGCGCCTGCCATTCGATGGCGCCGGATTTGGTGATGGTGACGAAATCGCCGCCCAGAAACACCCGCGCCACGCCTTCCAGGCCGAACAGCGCCTCGGCGAGCGGGGAGATGAGGGCGGCATCGGCATCGGCGAAATCGGCGGTCTTATCGCCCAGTATGGCGCGGCCGGGCAGGAATTTGAGGGTCGCCGGATTGGGCGTGCCTTCGGTCTCGATGAACATTTTTAAGTCCTCACGGCAAAGGGGACCAAAGCGGTCCTGATATGGTGCTAGATTGGCGGTTTTTGCCGGAATGGCAAGTGGGGCATGGCTGCCGGGCGCGCAAAGCGGATTGGCAAAAGGCACCGGGAGGGGCAGATTTGGGGTATGCTTCCCGTAATATTCCTGAGCCATGGCTCCCCGATGACCGCGATCACGGATTCACCCGCGCGGCGGTTTCTGCAACAGCTGGGTGGGACGCTGCCTCGCCCGGCGGCGATCCTGGTCGCCTCCGCGCATTGGGAGACAGCTTCACCGCGTTTTTCGGCGCCAGCGCGAAACGAGACGATCCATGATTTTTATGGCTTTCCTGACGCGCTGTACGGGCTGAGCTACACTGCGCCGCCGGCCCCAGCCGTGGCGGCGCGGGCGGCGGGCCTGGCAAAGGCCGCTGGGCTGAAGGCTGCGGTGGATACCTCGCGCGGGCTCGACCATGGCGCCTGGCTGCCGCTGCTGCTGGCCTGGCCGGAAGCGGATATACCGGTGGCGCAGGTTTCTGTGCAGAGCGCGCTGGGGCCGGCGCATCATCTGGCGCTCGGCGCGGCGCTCGCCCCGTTACGGAACGAGAACGTACTGATCATCGGCAGCGGCAGTTTCACCCATGATCTGCGGCGCTTCCGGCGGAATGTGGATATCGCGGCACCCGAGACGGCGGATGTGACGGCGTTCGCGCAATGGATGGATGCGGCGATCATGGCCGGGGATTGGCCGGCGCTGGCGGATTACCGCGCGCGCGCGCCCTTCGCGGCCGAAGAGCACCCGACCGAGGAACATCTGCTGCCGCTGCACCTGGCGGCGGGTGCCGCCGGGGCGGGTGCGAAAGCGAAACGCTTGCACCGCTCCGTTGAATTCGGCTTTTTACGCATGGATGCGTATCAATTCGGCTGAACCAGGTTCACGCCTCGGCGATGAGCCGCCCGCTTTCCTGCACGCCGAGGGCCGCCAGGGATTTGAGCGCGGCATTCAGGCCGCGATTGAGCTGCTGCGCGCGGCGGTTGGCGCTGACCGATTTTTTCGCGAAACGCGATAATGCGGCGCGCAGGGCCTCGGCCAGGCCGGCGGCATCCGCTTCCTCGATTTTGCGTAATTGCGCGGCGGCGGCGGCGAGGTTGCAGGCGCCGAGGCGGGCCATGGTTTCCGTGATCTCGGCGAAAGCCGGGCCGGCGGCTTTCAACGCCGCCTCGATACCGGCGGCGGCATCGGAAATATCATTGGGCTTGCCTGTGAGCATCAGCGAATCGAGGCATTGCAGCTGGCGGCTGAGATCTTCGACCAGATCCAGGCCCTGCCGCAATATTTCGGTGACAGGGGGGAGCGCCGGGGCCGGTTGCGCCGGCGCGGCTCTGTCGTTGAACTGCCCGGCCATGTTCATCATTTTGATTCTTTCAGCACGGTGGCTATGGCCTGGGCGAGGTTTTCCGGCGACACGTTGTAACTGCCATTGGCGAGCTGGGCGCGGATATTGGCGACGGCGGCTTTGTCGATGCCGGCGGCGCCTTGCGCGGCGGCGAGCACCTGGGCGCCGGATTGCGCGGCGGCGCTCAGCGTAACGGAATCGGTCTGCGGCGCGGCGGCACTGGCGGGCTGTCCCGCCAAAAGGGGCGTCGCCTGCCCCGCCATGGGGTTCGCGGTCTGGCTGGGCTGGGCGTCCGGCAGGCTGGGCTGGCGAAAAGGCGGGATGGTATTGCTCATGCGGCTATCACGCTTTCAGATGATTTTATCATGTCACGGTCGAGGATCGCCAAAGCCTGCTCGAAATCCTGCAGGGCTGAAACGCTGTTCTCGGTATTCGCGCGCAGCAGCGTGAAGCGCAAGGCGGCATAGATCGTCATCAGCGCTGGTCCGAGCGTCGTGCCTTCGGAGGTGTCAAGTATGCCGCTCATCACATTCAGCAGCTCATCGGCCCGCGCGATCATGATCGCCTTGGTCGCGGCATCGCCCTGCTCGATGGCGAGGCCGGCGCGGCGGCCATACTGGCGCAGGGCGCGCCAGCCCTGACGCAGCCAGGCGAGATCGGCGGCGCCGTCGAACATGCTGGCGCGGTAGGTACTGATGAGGTCGGTGCCACTCATGTGTTGCCCTTATGATTTGCTACTGGAGCCGCTGCCGAGAAAAATGCTGAGGTAGGTCTGAGTGATGGAGGCGCTGCTCGCCTTGTTTTCCGCGACGATGTAACCCTGCTGGAGAATTTTGAGCTGGGCCGCGTTTTCCTTGGAAATCTGCAGCGATTGCGCGTCGATCGAGGTGATGAGGGCGTTGAGCGAGGCTGTGGCGGCGGCGATGAAGCCGGTGCTCTTGCTGGTGATCGTGCCGCCGGCCGAACCGCTCGACGTGCCGAGCGCGCCGGTGGTAAGGCCGTTCAGCGTGCTATACAGGCTGCCTATAAGATTCTGCACCGAAATGGGACTTTTGGCATATTCGCTGGCGAAGCTGGTGGCGTTGAAGGAGACGACGCCCGAACCGCTCACGGATAACCCCACGGCACCGGCGGATACACCGCTGGCGGCCAGCCCGCTGACCGCGCTGAGCATCTCATTCTTGAGTTCAGTGGCGGAAAAATTACCCAGAAGCGGCCCCGCCGTCGCGGTGCTGCTGCCGGAGCCGGCGGTTGAGGCCGGGGTGAATTTGGTCATTTTGGCGATGGTGGAAATTGCCGCGTTAAGGCTGGTGGCGACCGCCTGGACGGAGCTTGAGAGATTGGTGGGCGAGGAGGAGACCGAAACAACCGCATTGCCGGACCCTGCCAGCGCAATGGTCACGCCGGCCACCGCATTGGTCAACGTGTTGGTGCTGCTGGTGAGCGGCACGCCGTTGAGCGTGAGCGTGGCATTGCTGGCGGTCTGCGCCAAAACCTCGCCGGCATGGGCGGAGCCGGGGTTATAGTCGAATTGCGCCAGCGCGCCGGTGCCGGATACGTTGAATGCCCCGGCACTGCCCGTGGCGCTGCTGGTAAGCACCAGACGCGCCCCGGCCGAGGTGCCGATGACGCTGGCCTGCACACCACCCGGGGTTTTATTGATGGCGGCGGCGACGCCGTTCAGCGTCAGGCTGCCCGAGCCGATGGCAATGGTCTCATTTTTACCGCCAACGGCAAAGACCAGCGCGCCCGCGCCACCCGCAAGCGTGGCCGCGCCGGAGCTGAGCCGGTTGGAATAAATCTCCTGCGATTTAGCCAGAGAAATACTGGTAAGATTATAGGCGCCGGTGGCGGCCGTGTTGCTGACGGTGGCGGTGGCCTTGGTGCTATCCGTGGTGGAGGCGTTGCGGCTGCTGATGCTGGCGACGTTTTTGATGTTGGCGAGCGCCTGCGACAAGGTGGAGACGGCGCCATTGATATTGCCCCAGGCGGTAATACTGGCCTGCTCGGTGGTGACCTGGGCCTTCAACGCGGTGATGGGGGCCTGCATCCGCGCCTCGACCGTTGCGATCTGGCTGGCAATCTGTGAGGATCCGAGGTTGCTGATGCTGGTCATGGTCTGCCTGCGAATGATGGGGAAAAGGGATCAGGCCGGGGTTACCCCCGGCCTGAAGCGCGCGATTACGGCAGCAGCGAGAGATAGCTCTGCTGCAGCTGGGTCGAGGATTTGAGCGCGGCGACACCGGCCTGCGCCTGGATCTGCGATTCGGTAAGCTTGTTGCTCACCGCCGGGATGTTGGCATCCTGCACCACGCCGAGCGCGGTGTTGAGGTTCTGGCTAGTGGTGTTCATGTTGTTGATGTTCGCCGTGAGGGCCTGCTGCACCGCGCCGAGCTGGCCACCCTGGTTGTTAAGGGCGCCGAGCGCGTATTTCACCACGTTGATGGCGGTGTTGGCGCCCGCCGTGGTGGAGACGTTGATGGAGGACAGCGCGGTCAACGTGGACTTGTTGGCCAGGCCGATATTCGACGCATGCGCCACCGAGAAGGCACCGGAGGACTGGAACTGCACCTGGCCCTGGACGACGGCGGAGGCCGAGGCACCGGACTTGATAACGCTGGCCGTGCCGCCGAGGGTTTTCAACGAGCCGGAGCTGGCGCCGGTGATGTTGATGTTGTAGCCGGCGGTCTGGCTCAACTGGATCTGGCCCGTGGTGCTGGTAAGCGATGCCACGATGCCGCTGGTCGAGGACTGACCGTTGATCTGGCTGACCATCTGTGCCGCGGAAGAGGCGGTGATGGTCTGCTTGGTGCCGATGCCCGAGCCATTCGTGCCGCCCGAACCCTTGCCGGACTGGATGGCGAAGGAATAGCCGCCATTCGTGCCGGCCGTGCCCAGCGCCAGCGTGATGCTGGTGGTGGCCTGCGCCTGCACGCCGGTGGTGCCCGAGACATTGTTGATGGCGGCGGCCAGCGATGCAGCCGATTCCTGCTTGGTGTTGGTGGCGACATTGGCGGTGCCGCCATTCGCGCCGGTTATGTTGAGCTCCGTCGCCGCCGTGGTGGCAACCGTGAACGCGCCGCCGGCACCGGAGGCGATCTGCGCCGTGGTTGCCTTGGTGAGGGCGGCGGAGGTCGCCTTCACGTTGGTGCCATAGATCGTGGCGCCGCTCACCGTGGAGGCGTTCATGCCGATGGCCGAGGCGGTGAGGTTGCTGATGGACAGCGTCGCGGTCTGGCCTTCATTGGCGCCGACCTGGAACTGCACACCGGAGAAGCTGCCACTGAGCAGGTTGATGTTGTTGAACTGCGTCTGGTTGGCGATGGTGCTCACCTGCCCGGTGAGCTGGCCGACCAGATTCTGCAACGACTGGGATTCGGCCGGCGTCTGCGTGCCGTTGGCGGCCTGCACCGAAATGGAGTTGAGCTGCTGCACGATGCCGATCTGCTGGGTAATGGCGCCCTGCGCCGTCTGCAGCAGGGACACACCCTGGTTGGCGTTGGAAATCGCCTGGGTCAGCCCGTTGAGCTGGGAGGTGAAGCCCTGGGCGGTAATGTAGCCGGCCGGATTATCAGCCGGGGTGTTGATGGACAGGCCGCTCGCGAGCTGGCTCTGCAGGCCGGTGGTTGAGGCGGAGGTATTCGAGATCGAGTTGAGCGCCTGAAGCGCGCCGGTATTGGTGAGGATTGAACCTACGGCCGACATAGTAAACTCCTTGGGTTGCGGTTGTCGTACCCATTAATTCGGGTGGCGGCGGATAAGTTTTCCTGCTTCCACAACTTTAGTTTGAGCCAGACATAAAACCCGGTTCATCATTGCAGCACGAGCTCCACCCCGGCGGCGGTCACCTGCGCGGTGAAGCGGCGGCCGGTGCCGGGATTGGTGAGCAGGATGGTGTCGCCGATGCGCCCGGTCTGCTCCGCCGTGGCATCGAGCGTGAGCTGCACCCCGCCGCTGCGGACATTCACCGCCACGGTCTGCCCGGCTTTGACCATGATGGGGGCCTGCACCGTATCCGCCGTGAGCGGCATGCCGGCGGCGAGCGACATGTCGGTGGTCGCGCCGATCAGCTGGGCGGGGTCAAAATAGACCTGGCGCCCGGCGAATTGCGCCACCGGCAAGGCGGCCAGGCGCAGATCGGCTGCGGTGAGCGGCTGGCCGGCGGCAAGAGGGCGGGCGGCAACCACAATGCTCTCGCTCTGCGCGATGGTGACGCTGATATAGAGGGTCCAGCCGGGAGCGGCGCAATGCACCGCCGCCTGCTCGTAGGGGGCGGTGCCGCTCAGTGTTACCGCGAGCGGCGCGGCGCAGCCCTGCATGGCACGAGCGCCGGTGAGAGGGCCGAGGCTGAGGCTGGCGCCGGGCGGCACCACCGCGATGGCCGCTTGGCGCACCGCCGCCGCCACATCGTCCATGCTTTCGCCGTTGGCGAGGGCAAAGCCCGGCACAGCGGCAAGCCATGCTGCCAAAGCGAGGCTATACGGGCGCATCATTCAGCCGCGCTACGCAGGGCGGCGCCACACGCGAGAGGAAGCCAGGGCGGCGGAGCCGCCAAGATCCAGGGCGGCGGAGCGTCTTCCAGCCCGGGGAGCGCCAGGGCGGCGCGGCGGGCGGCACGGCCCTGTTCCAGCGTGGCTTTTAGGTCCGCTATGGCGCCGCGCAGCGCCTCGCTCCACGCACCCATGCGGGCCGGCAAAGCCAGGGCGCCAAGGCTGGCGGGCATGTCCAACCGGTCATCGGTGAGAATATGACACCCGGCGGCGGCGGCGATGAGCGCGGGGTAATGGTCGGCATGCGTCTCGGTGGCGGCCGGGCGGAGCATGATCTGCGGGCCCAGTTCGGCGCAGGCCTCGGCCCAGGCGAATTCCGATTCCTGCGGCGCGATGCGCGCCACCGCCCCGGCATATTGCGCGCCCCGGCGCTCGACGACGATCCACGAGGCGATGTCCAGCGTTTCATTGATGAGGTCGATCAGCCAGGGTGGGGCAATGCCCTCGTCGAACCAGAGCACGCGCGGCTTGGTGTTCAGCCCCGTGCCGAAGGTGAGTTCCTGCCAGATACGCGGCGACAAAGCCGGGCGCCATAATGCGATGGGCTGGCCGGGTGTCGCGAGCCGGCGCAATTGCGTGACCAGCCCGGGCGAGGTGGCGAAAACGCTGGCCGCCGCGGTCAGGGCCGGCAGTGCGTCATGCTCCGGCAGGGCGGTGTAGACAGCCGTATAGACCGGGCTGTGCGGATGCGGCGGACGCAGCGGGTTCACGCGCACCCAGCCGGCGGCATCGCGGCGGCCGAGATCGGCGGCGCCAGGCAGCTCGGGCGCCCAATCGGCCTCGGCGATGCCGGCGCGGCGCAAGGCCCGCGCGGCATTGAGCACCGCTTCACCGGCCACGGCCTCGCCGGTGACGAGCAGGCTATGTGGGTCGCAGGGCTGGGCGCGGATCAGGCCGGTGCGGGATTCGCTCGCCAGCAGGTCGCCATGCAGCGAGAGGGCGGGATGGTGGTAGGGATCGGCCCAGGGTAGCGCCCGGGCCGCCGGCGTGCCGGTACGGAAGGCCGCGGCGGCATCGAGCTGCACCACGGCGGCGGGGGCGAGGAAGGAGATATCCGGCGTCCAGACCAGCCTGCCACCCTGGGCGCCACCATGAGCACGAAGCTGGGCGCAGAGATCGATCCACAGCGCATCGCCGGCAAGCGGCGGAAATTCGCAGGCCTGGAGTGAAGCGGTGCGGACCAGCAGGCCCGGCGGGGCGATGGCGCTGGCCTCCTGATCGACCAGCAGCCAGCCGCCGGGGCCAGGATCGTCCGGCATGTGCCCGGCACCGAGCCTGGTATCGGCACCGATGACGATGGGACCCTGCACGGCGGCCTGGCGCAGATCGCCGCCCGCCGGCACCAGCGTGCGCGCCCCGGCCATGACGATGGCCGGGTCGGCCAGCCGCGCGCGCAAGCCCGCCACCCAGTTGGGCGCGGTGGGCTGGGCCCGGATATCGGCGATGGCGAGGAGCGGGGTAGCGGCCATGGCCACGGCCTGGGCCAGGGCCGCCGAGGGGGTGAGGCCGGGGGCGGGCAACACGGCCAGCACCTTGCCTTCGAGCGCCGCGTTGGACTGGGTGACGGCGGTGAGATAATTTTGCATCTGCGGGCTCAACGCGGCGCCCGCGAGGATGATGGGGCCACTTAATGGGCCGGCATTCAGCAATGTGGCGAGCCAGGCATCGAGTGCCGGAATATCGCCCTCCTCGCAGAGCAGCAGCGTCGTCGTGCCGGGGTCCTGGGTGATACGCATGTGGTGGAACAGGCCGGGATGCTGGCGCGCCTGGACATCGGCCTTCAGCCCGCAGCGTTCGAGATGCTGCTTCAGCGCATCGGCGGCACGGGCGCAGAACACGTCGATTTTGATGTCGTCACGCTGGCTCTGAGCGCTGCGGGTGAACAGGGCTTCCGGCAGGCGGATGATGTTCGCCGCGTTCCCCTCGGCCAGGCGGAGCTGGAAGTCGTACTCCTCGGCGCCGGCGCAAGCCGAGTTGAAGCCGCCCAGGCGCAGTACATCGGATCCGCGATACCAGACCCAGTCCCCGATATAGGCTGATTGGCGGAGCCGTGTGACATCCCAGCCCGGCTTATGGCGCACCCAGCCGCCGCCGGCGCGCGGTACGATCTCGTCGCAATACAGCATCGCGGCATCGCTCTCGCGGGCGGTGAGGGCGAAACGCTGGCAGGCATCCGGGGCGATGGTGTCCCCAGCATTGATGATGGCAACATAATCGGCGGCGCTGGCTTCCAGGTTCAGCTCGGCGCAGGCGATGCGCGTGGCGGCCTCGGGCTCGGGCGGTACGGCGATGGTGGTGATGCCAGTAATGGCGACCTCTTCCACGGCGAGAATTTTGATGCGCGCCGGGGGCAGCCATTGCGCATGCAGGGATTCCAGCGTCTCGTTAACGGCGGCGGCGCGGCCGCGCGGCGCCACGATGATGACGGAGACGCTCGGTAGCGGGCCTGCGTATTTAGTGAGGGCGGCTTCAGTGAGGGCGGTCAGGCGGGCGCGGGCGCCATCATCGGTGCGCTCCGCCGGGCGCAATCCGGTGGCGGGCGCGGCGGGTGACGCGGCATTGGTGACGAGCGAGCCGCCAAGGGCGGGAATGACGCGGCCCCGGCTGGCGCCGATTTCGGTGAGGAACCCGACCAGATCGGCGGTTTCAGCGGCGAAACCATCCCACAAAGCGGGCGAGACCTGGCGCTTGCAGATCGCCCCCCAGGTCGCCTCGACGAGCTGACGCAGCGGCCGGCAGAGATCCGCCTGGGGCAGCGGCGCGGCGCGGTTGAGCTGGGTGGTGAGATAGGCGGCGGCATCACGCAGCGCGGCATCGCCGCCCAGTTCCAGGCCGAGCTCCGCACCGATCCGTATCAGCGCCACCTGGGGTTCGGCCAGCAGCTCGTGATAGGTGAGCCAGCTGCGCGGCAGATGCCGGGCCTGGCGCTCGGCGGCGGTGACATAGCTCATCCACAGCAGGGCGGCATGGGCGCGGCTCAAGCCATTTTTCAACGATTGGCTGGCGGCGGCGGTCCAGGGGTCGCGGAAAATATGCACGACATGCGGCTTGTGCCCGGCCTGGCGCGCGGCACGCTCGTAAAGCGGCAGCGTGCGGCACAGATGCGGGTGTTTGAGGCCCCAGATTTTATCCTGCTGCGTGAAGCGGCGGCGCAATATGTCATCCAGCCGGGTGAGCATGGTGGCGAGGTCGGCGCGCTCGGCCCAGCCCAGCGGCAAGCCGCGCACATCCGTCCAGTCGATGCCGAGGCGGTTGAACAATTCGACATCGAATTCGATCAGCTCCGGGATTTCATAGAAGCCGAGCGGGTTATGCTCGTTCGGATCGGCCTCGTTATAGAATTTTACACCCGCGCGGGACAAGGCGCCCGAAAGTGCCGAGGTTCCGCTGCGGTAATAGCCGACGATGAAAATCGCATCCGACATGGTGCGCTACTCCCTAAATATAGTTGAACAGGCTGAGGCCCTGGACGGTGCCGAATGTCTTCATGGCGGCCTGCAGCGCGGTCATGGTCTGGTCGAGCGCGGCGATGGCGGCCGGGGTGTTGACGGCGGTGGCGTTGGTGACGCTGGTCTGCGCCTCGGTGGACTGGTTGGTGTTGCCGGCGCCGGTGGCGGTGATGGCCTGCAGGGTAACGCCGTTTTGCGCCTGGGCGGTGGTGACGCTCTGCTGGTACTGGGCGATGCCGGCCAGGCCTTGGTTCAGGATCTGGTTGGTCTGCGCCACCTGGGCCGGGGTGCCGCCAGCATTGGAAAGTGCTGTGTAGATGGTTTTGAGCAGCGCAAACGCGGATTGGGTGCGGGCCGGGGCAATGGTGAAACTATCGCCATTCGCGGGTGTGCCGGTGATGTTGTAATCAACCCCGGCGAGCTGCAGGCTGGTGCCGGTGAGGCTGGCGGTGGTGAGGCTGCCGCTGGCGATGGTGCTGCCGCCTTGCGTCGCGGTATAGGTATTGCCGGCGCCGATGCTGACCGTAATGGGCGCGCTGCTCTGCTGGAAGGCGTTGGCGGCGGCGGCATTGACCGCGCCCTGCGGGATGATCTGGCCGGTGCCGGTATTGGCGGCGGCGGCGGTGACGCTGCCGATGCCATCGCCCTGCAGCGCGCCGGTGAAGACCGTGCCATTGGCGATGGTGCTCGCGGTCGAGGTCTCGCCGATGCTGGCCTGAGAGGCCGCGCCATCGCCGAAATAGGCGATATTGCCCGTGGTGTCCGGCTGGAACGGCGCAAGCCCGCCGCGCGAGCCGCCGAACAGATAGGTCCCATTGGGCGCGGTGGTGTTGCCGATGGCGAGGAGCTGTTGCGCGGCCGATTGCACCTGCCCCGCCAGCGCATTCAGGTTCTGGCTGTTGCTGGTGCCGTTGAGCGCCTGCTCGACGATGGACTGCACGTTGTTGAGCAGGGCGCCGGTGGCGCTGTAGGCGTTATTGGCGGCGCCGAGCTGCACCTGAATGGCGGCCTGGGTGGTGTTGTCATTGGCGAGGCGGCTGACCTGATCGGTGCCGAGTGCCGCGGTCTGGTAGGCGGCCGGGTTCTGGTCGGGCGTCTGCACCGTCAGCCCCGTGGAAATCTGCTGCTGCAGCGTGTTGATCTGAGCTTCCTGCGCGACCAGCGAATTGGTGAAATTGGAATAGAATGAAAGATCCATTTTGGCGCTCCTTGACCAGGCCGGACCAGACCGGCGAGGGAAATGAGGTTTCATGTTCATGCCGGCCGCCACGGCCGCGCGCGCTCGGCCTTCTGTTCGGCGGCCGCGGCGGCGGCACGGGTGGCAGCGGTGAGTTTGGCGGCGAGCTTGCGACGGTAGGCGCCGAGCCTGGCGAGGTCATCGGCAGCACTTTGCAACCGCGCCGACGCCGCCGCCTCGGTGGCGGCGATCTGCGCCGCCGCGGCTTGTGCGCCGGCGCTGAAATGGCTGGCGCGGCGGGCCTCGGCGGCCGGAATTGCGCGCCCATCCTGCCAGCTTGCCGCGAGCCGGCCGCGATAGGCCTCCAGCAGCTCGCATTGCTGCCGGCTTTGCATGAGGGCGGTGGCCTGGCTGCGGAGAGTATCGCGCAGCCGCGCCTCGCGCTCGGCCGCCAGCAGGTCGAGCCTGGCGATGAGTTGCGGCTTCATGGCGCGGCACCCGGCTCGGCCAGGGCGGCTTCAAGCGCGGCGAGGCTGGCGGCGAGGCCGCAGCCGGCATCGGCATCCTGGCGCAGCACCGCCTCCATGGCAGGGGCACGGCGCAGCGCTTCGTCAAGCAGCGCGTCGCGTCCGGGGGCGTAGGCGCCAAGGTCGATGATGTCCTGCTTCTCGGCGCGCCGCGCCCAGAGCGCGCGGAAGCGGGCGGCGAGGCGCAGATGCGCCGGGCTGACCAGTGCCGGCATCGGGCGGGAGAGCGAGGCGGTGATGTCGATTGGCGGGTAGATGGCGGCCTCGGTGAGCGCCCGGGAAAGCACGATATGGCCATCCAGCACCGAGCGCGCGGTATCGGCCACCGGATCGCCGACATGGTCGTCGCCTTCGACCAGCACGGTATAGATGGCGGTGATGGAGCCCTGCGCGGCAGCGCCATTGCCGGCGCGCTCGACATAGGCGGCCAGCGCGCCGAACACCGAAGGCGGGTAGCCCTTGGTGGCGGGCGGCTCGCCGGCGGCCAGGCCGATCTCGCGCAGGCCCATGGCGAGGCGGGTGAGGCTGTCCACGACGAGCAGGACATGCTTGCCCTGGGCGCGGAAGAACTCGGCGGCAGCGGCGGCACGGTAAGCGCCATGGACGCGGCCCAGAGCGGTGTCATCAGCCGGCGAGGCGATGACCACGCTGCGCGGCCGGGCAGGCCCGATATGATCTTCGATGAACTCGCGAATTTCGCGGCCACGCTCGCCGATCATGCCGACGACCACGATATCGGCATCGGCATGGCGCGCGATCATGCCGAGCAGCGTGGTTTTGCCGACGCCCGAACCCGCGAACAGCCCGACGCGCATGCCCCGCCCGAAACTGGCCAGCGCGTTGATGGCGCGGATGCCGGTATCGAACGGTTGCGCGATGCGCTGCCGTGCCATCGGGTTGATGGCGATGCCGAGCAACGGCCAGGGCTGGGTGACATCGGGCGGTGCCAGGCCATCGAGCGGCCCACCCCGCGCATCGAGCACGCGGCCGAGCAGAGCATCCCCCATCAGCGGCGCCGGCGCGCGGCTTTCGACATGGATGCGCGCGCCGCGCACTACGCCGCGCGTGCCCTGTTCGGGCATGACCAGCAGCGTGCCGGCCGCGAAACCGACGATTTCGGCGGGCAAAGCCGCGCCATGCTCCATTTCGATGAGGCAGCGCGCGCCGACCGGGGCGCGGATGCCCGAAGCGTGCAACACCTCGCCATTGGAGCGCGTGATGCGGCCGAAGCGGCGTACCGGGTCTGTGGCCATGGCCTGGGCCACGCGCGCATGTGCCAGATCGCGGATATGCCCGGTATCGATCATGCGCCCTCCGCCGCCAGGCCGAGTGCCGCGCGCATGGTCTCAAGCCGGCCCTGCAGCGTGGCGTCCCACTCGACCTTGTCGACCGGATCGCCATCCGGGGTGACGATTTCCACCATCGCGCCGCCGGCTGTTATCGTTTCATCGGCCAGGAGCTGCGCCGTGCCGGGCGGTATGGTACCGGCGATGAGCCGATGATCGGCGGGGTTGAGGCGCAGGCGCAGCATCTGGCGGGCACCGCGCTCGGCGGCGGCCTCATCGAGCAGCTTGGTGACGAGTCCGTGAAGCCCGTCCGCGCCGGCATCAGCGGCCGGGCTTATATTGCCGGCGAGCCCGCCTGGGCCGCTATGGCGGGCGAGCCCGCCGAGGCCGATATGCCGGGCGAGCAGAAAGCCGAGTTCGACGGCAAGCTCGGCAAGCTCGCGCTCCTTCTGCGCCAGCGGCGCCATGAGCTGCGCCGCGGCCACGCCGAACGCGGCGATGGCGGAGCCGAGTGCGCCTTCAAGCGGGGCGAGCGCGGCGCGGGCGGCGGTCTCGCCGGCGGCGCGCGCCTCGGCCTCGGCGGCATCACGCAGTTTTGCTACTTCCTGGCGCACGTGGCGGGCAATCTCGGCATCCCGCGCGGCACTCTCGGCGGTATCCGGCGACAACACGTTCTGTACGAAAGCCTTGTTGCGGGCGTGCGAGATGGTGACGAAGCTCATGATTCGGCGCCATCGTGGCGCATCGTGGTCAGCGCGCGGCCGAAAACGGCGCCGAACAAGCCGAGCAGCGGGCCACACAGCGCGAGGCCGGCGCGGGTGAGCAGCGCCACGGTGCAGGCACCGCAGAGCCACACGCCGATACTGGCCGGGCTCATCACCTCCGGCTCATGCGCGGCCGCCCAGGCGGTCATGGCCGCCAGAGTGAGCATGAACGGGCTGAGAATCTGTTTCGGCTTTGCTGGTTTTGCCATCTGCATCTCCTATGGCTGCGCGGGGGCGGGGGCGTGCACCACGACGACGACCCGGCGGTTAGCCGCGCGGCCAAGGTCTGTGCTGTTATCAGCAACCGGTGCGAACTGGCCGAAGCCTTCGGCGGCGAGCTGACCGCCGGGCAGGCCGGCATTCGTAAAAAGCTGTACGACGCTGACCGAGCGCTCCGAGGAGAGCGACCAGTTGGAGGGAAACTGCGCCGTGGCGATGGGCTGGTTATCCGTATAGCCCTGCACGACGACCCTGAAATTCGCCGGGAGCTTGACCAGCCCGGCGGCAACCTGTTGCAGCAATGTCACCGCCTCGGGCTTCAGCGCCGCCTCGCCGGAGGGAAACAGCACCGAGGCGTCGAGCTGGATGGTGAGGGTGAGCGGTGCGTTGCTGATGGTGACCTGGTGCTTATCGATCAGCGGCTGGAACAGGGCCGTTAGTTTCAGTTGCAGCGCCTGCAATGCCTGCATGGATTGCGCGAGCTGGTGTGCCACATCCTTCGGCAGCCTGGCGCCCGGCGCCTCGGCATGTTCGGGAATCGGCGAGGTGTGGTGCTGCAGCACGCCGCGCGAGCCCGAGGGGGTCTGCACCGTGATCGAGGGCGGGGTACCGTGAAATGCCTTGATGAAAGCCTGCGCGATTTCGTCTTCCTTGTGATGATTGCGCGTGGACGAGGCGTAGAGCACGACGAAGGTGGCGAGCAGCAGGGTAAGCAGATCGGCATAGGAAATGACCCAGCGCTCATGATTGGCATGACCTTCTGCATGAGGCTTTTTTTTGCCGCGCCGGGGCGGGGAATGCGGGGGGCTGGACATGGGGCTACTCCGCCGGCTGCGCGGCGCCGGCCGGCTCGTCGCCGGTCTCGGGCTTAACAGGGGATTTTTTGGTCTCGAGGAAGCTTTGCAGATTCTGCCTGATAACGATGCCGGGCTTGCCTTCCGCCAGCAGCATGAAGCCCTGGATGACGACATGGCGCTCGCGCTCCAGCTCCTTGGCCAGATGTTTGAAGCGCGCGCCCAGCGGCAGGGCGATGAGGTTGGCGAAGCCGACACCATAGATGGTGGCGACGAAAGCGGTGGCGATACCTTGGCCCAGCTCCTCGGGATGGTCGAGCCGCATCATCACATGGATGAGACCGAGCACGGCGCCCATCACGCCGATGGTGGGGGAATAGCCGCCAAGCGCCTCCCAGACCTCGGCCGGGGCCATTTGCGTGCGGCCGGCATTTTCACCCATGATTTCGAGAATCGTCGCGAAATCATCGGGGCCGGTATTGTCGACGATCATCTGCAGGCCCTGCCTCTGGAAGGGATCTGCAACGGTGGGGATGATGTTTTCCAGCGCGAGCGTGCCCTGGCTGCGCGCCAGGGTGGACCATTCCGCCACCTGCTCGATGAATTTAGGCAGATCGGTTTTGGGCGGTTTGGCGAGCCAGCCCAGCCCCTTCATGGCGGTTATCATTGGCCCCAGGCCGAAATGCACCAGCGAGGCCGAGAAGGCGCCGCACAACACGATGATGACGGCGGTGACGCTGAACAGCGAGGATAGCGGATCGGAATCCGATATCGCGCCGCCGACGACGCAGAGTATGCCAAGGACGAGTCCGAGCAGGCTGGTCATGGCACCGTGTTTCCCTTATGCGCGGCGTTGATAGTGATGGCGAGACTCTCCAGCGCGCGCTTGCGCAGACGTGAGGCATAGCCTTCCGAAACATCGAGGATCGCGGCGATTTCGCGGTTGTTCATGTCATCATAGAAATGCATGGCGAGAATCTGGTATTCCAGCCGTGGCAGGGTTTTCAGCGCGGCGATGAGCAATATGCGATTATCGGCGCTGGTGAGCAGGCTGAGCGGGTCCTGCGGGGCGGTGCCGTTTTCGACCGCGGCATGGTCGACATCCTCGGGCTCGAACAGAATATGGCCGCGCCGGCTGGCGCCTTCGCGGCGCAGCCCGTCGATCATCGCGCCACGGATGCGGCGGCTGGCGAAAGCCTGGAAGGTGACGCCGTGGCTGATATCGAAGCGCTGCATCGATTCCATCATGCCGATGGCCCCCCATTGCAGTAATTCATCCAGCTCCGCCCATGGCATTCTGGATTTTATGAGCAGCGCCATGCGCTTGACCCAGCCACCATAGAGCGTGGTGAGGGAGGCCACATCCGTGGCGGCGGCGGGGACGGAAATATCAGCCATCCGCCACCCCTGGCTCGGCAGTCTGCACCACCTGCAGCGGCATCGTGTCGGGGATTTCCTCCAGCGCCACCACGGCGATGAGTCCGGCGGCGGCGCGCGCCACGGCACGGCGCAAAATGCCGGGCACGACCAGAACCGGCTTTATGCCGCGTGCCCGCATCGCCCGCGCCGCCGCCTCGGCCGCCTGGCGCAGATGCTGCGCGGTCTCCGCCTCGACCTCCGCACCTATGGCATTCTCCTTGGCGGTACGAAGGGATTTTCCGATAAGCTCTTCCAGGCGCGGCGGCAGAACGGCAACACGGAAAGCCGGGTCGGCGCCGGCAATCTGGCTGACAATGAAGCGGCCGAGCCGCAGGCGCACGGCGACGAGCAGTTTTTCCGCATCCTTGGCGCCGCCATCCGCCGCTTCCACCAGCGCTTCGGCGATACGCTCGAAATCGCGGATCGGCACTTCCTCAGCGAGCAGTCCCTGCAGCACCTGGCGTACCAGCCCCACGGAGAGGTTATTACGCAAATCCTCGGCCAAACGCGGCGTGGTTTCGGCGAGGCGCGAGAGCAGCCCCTCGACCTGCGGGCGGCCCAGCAATTCCGCGCCATGGCGCTTCAGAATTTCAGCGAAATGCGTGGCCATGGCGGAAGGCGCGTCGACCACCGTGTAGCCAAGCTCTTCCGCCGCCGGAATGGCGCCCTGTGGCACCCATACAGCCGCCTGGCCAAAAGCCGGGTCTTTCACCGGGCGGCCGATGCTGAGTTTTTCCACCACCATCGGGCCTTCGATGGCGAGCCATTGCCCCGGCCATGCCTCGCCACCGCCAATCGGCGCGCCGCGCAGGGTGAAGCGATAGCCATGCGCCGGCAGATCCGAGGAATCGCGCACATGCACGGCGGGGACCAGAAACCCCATGGCGCGGCCATAGCGCTGGCGAACGGCGGTGAGGCGGTTGAGCAGGCGACCCTCGCCCTGGCCGACGAGTGGCGCCAGGCCGAAGCCGATATTCATGCCGAGCGGATCGACGCCTGTGACATCCACCAGGGAATCTGTCTTCACCTCATTGGCGGGAACCGGCACGGCATTGGCCGCCGCTTCCGGAGACGCCGCCAGCCGCGCCGCACGGTCGAGCCGCCAGGCGGCGGTGCCGAGCGCGCCGCCCAGCAGCAGGAAGGGAATATGCGCCATTTGCGGCACCAGCCCGATAGCCCCGGTAATGGCACCGGCAATGGCCAGCGCCTGCGGGTATTTCGCGAGCTGGGATTTGATCTGCTCGCCGATATCCTCACCCGTGGCAACCCGCGTGACGACGAGGCCGGCGGCGATGGAGATGGTGAGCGAGGGGATTTGCGCGGCCAGACCGTCACCCACCGTGAGCAGGGTGTAGGTCCGCGCGGCATCGGCCAGCGGCAGGCCGTATTGCAGCGTGCCGATGATAAGCCCGCCCAGCATGTTGACGAGCAGGATGATCATGGCGGCGACGACATCGCCGCGCACGAATTTGGATGCGCCATCCATGGCGCCGAAAAAATCCGCCTCGCGGCGCAGATTATCACGACGACGCTCGGCGGCGGCGGGGGAGAGAAGCCCGGCATTGATCTCGGCATCGATCGCCATCTGCCGGCCGGGCAATGAGTCGAGCATGAAACGCGCCGAGACTTCCGCGACGCGGCTGGCGCCCTTGGTGACGACGACGAAATTGATGATGATGAGAATGAGAAAGATGATGCCGCCGACAACGTAATTGCCGCCGACCGCGAACTGGCCGAAGGATTCGATGACATGCCCGGCGGCTCCCGGGCCGGTATAGCCGTTGAGCAATATGGCCCGCGCGGTGGCCACGTTGAGCGCCAAGCGCATCAGGGTAGTGGCCAGCAGCACCGAGGGGAAGGAGGAGAATTCGGACGGGCTCGGGATGTAGAGCGAGGCACCGAGGATGACCAGCCCCGCCGAGATGTTGAGCGCGAACAGAAACGAAATCGCCGCCGGCGGCAGCGGCACCACCAGCATCACCAGCACCAGCAGGATGACGATGGGGCCCGAGAGCTGCGTGAAGCTCAGCGCACCGGGGCGTGGCAAGGCGAGCGCGTCAGCCATGCAGCAGGGCCGGAATGGCGTTGAACAGATCCATGGCGTAAGTCTCGACGCCGCTCAGCATGAAGCCGCCCGCCGCGATGGTGAGCACGGCGATGCCGCCCAGCTTCAGCACGAAGGGAATAGACGCCTCGCGCACCTGCGTCGCGGTCTGCACCACCCCGACACCCAGCCCGATGGCGAGCATGAGCAGCAGGACGGGTCCCGCGAGCTGCGCGAAGGCGAACCAGGCGCCGGTGCTGATACTGGTCGCGCTCACGCGACAGCTCCGGCTTCCGCCGCGGCATCCTCGGCCAGGCCTGTAACACGCACGCCGTAACGGTCATTGGCGACGGCCACGACCTCGCCATAGGCGAGCTTCTGGCCATTGGCGAAAATCACCAGCGGCTCACCGACCATCTGGTCGAGTGCGACGATCTGGCCATGGCGCAACGCCCGCAGATCCTTCACGGTGATCTGGGTACGGCCAAGCTCGACGGTAAGCGCCACCTGCACGCGGTCGAGCACGTTGCGCCCGGCTATGACGGGGGCGCCGCGCGGCTGCGGCTGGATGCGCTCCAGCTCCACGCGTTCCGGCTCCGCCAGTTTCTCGGCGCGGTCTTTCGGCTCGGTCATGTCGCCATCTCCTTGCGATTCCGATTTAACGCGGCAGCAGACATGACCGTCCGCCTGTCCGTAATCGGCACGAAATAAATCAACCTCGCCGGATACCGCGACGGCATCCGGCGCCACTGTGAAGGGCAGCACATCGCCCGGGCGCAGTTTTGTGAACAAGGCGAGTGGCACGCTGGCACGGGCGAGTTCGAAGCGGATATCCACCGGCGTGGTTTCGGCCAGCGTCTCGATGGCGACGGTCCAGCCGGCATCGGCGCCACGGCCGCCGAGCAGGCCGGATTGCGAGGCAACCTTGAGCTCCAGTGGCTCGAACCCGGCATAGGGCGCGATGAGCTTGATGGTGCCCGAGCCAAGCGCCGTTTCAAAAATACCGGTAACCGCGATCATCCAGTCCTGGCCATCGGCGATGGCGAGCATGCCGGTGGCGTTCTCATAGCCGATGGGCTTGAGGTCGAGCTGGATCAGCGGGTGCAGTGTTTCGGCAATGGTTTCAAGCGCGAGGTCGATCACCTGCTTGCCGATCCTGGCTTCCAGGGCCGACAGCTCATAACGCTCAAACGGATGCGCCGTGTTGGCACCGCACATGGCATCGACCACCGCGCCGATGAGATCGCCATCGATGGCGAGCAGCATGCGGCCACGCAGCGGCGCCAGCTCGCAAATACCGGCGAGCATGACCTCGGGCAGAGCCGACATGGCGGATTCATGGCTGATGACGTTGTTGATGCAGGATAACAACTGCACCGAATGGCGCATCTTCTGGAACAGGGAAAAGGCGATCTGGCGCATGAAACGATCCGACAACGTTTCCATAAGCACGGAACGCAGTTGCGGCGCGCGCATCGAATCGAGAAGGTCGAGCGATTCCGCATCGGGGTAGTCTTCAAGCATAGACGCTCACGCCGCTGCTGGCCGGTAATTCCACGTCGCCGCGCGGCGTTTGTGGCGGCTCCGCCATGGCGGAGGGCGGTTGATACGCCCCCTGCCCGGCATTCTGGTTGAACTGCCCGCCAACCTGCGCCTGGCCAAGCATGATGCCCGATTGCGCCAGAGCCGGCCCCAGCCCGCTGAGGTTATTCTGCAGCATCGTGCTCGCCGCCTGGGTGGTGGGCAGGAACGTCACATTCAACAGCCCGCTCTGGCCCAACGCGACATGCACGGCCAGATTGCCGAGGCCCGGCGGGTCGAGCTTCAATACGGTGCCGCTTTGCCCGGCCTGGTGCATGGCGGTAACGGCAGCGGCCAACCCGGCGGCGCTGGACTGGGTTACGGGTGCGGTGGCGGAGGCAACCGCGGAGGCGGCGGCTTGCGATGGCGCGCGCGTCTGGCCGCTATCGTGCACGGCATCGTGCACGGCAAAGGCAGCGAGGCCCGCTTGCATAGGGGGTGGCGCCGGTCTGAGCAGGGCTCTGTCATCCTTTGCCGCCGGGCGGGCGGCGGCCATGACGGCGGCATCCCCCTCGCCTGGCTTGCCGGCGGCGGCGGGTGGGCTCACCGCGACCGCATGCGCCGTACCCGGGGACACGGCATGAACCGCAGGCGTGGTGGCTGGTTTTACAGAGGTTGCTGCCGAGGGGGGCGTGGCTGGCACGGCGGCAAGGGCGGGCATGGCGGGCAGAGGTGTAACCTGGACGGCGGCTGGAAGCGCCGCGGCGTGGCTCCCCAGCGTGGTGGCGCTAGGCGTGGTGGCGCTAGGCGTGATGGCGCTAAGCGGGGCGACGCTAAGCGTGGTGGCGGGCGGCGGAGCAGTGGGCTGGAGTGCGGCATCGCTTTGCTGCGTCAGCTCCGCCGCCCCCGCAGCGGCTCTTGGCGCGTGGGCTGGCGCGCCGGGTGGCAGGACGGTATTTGGCCTGGCATTCGCCGGCGGGCTGGGCGCCACGGCCATCGCGCTTCGTGGCCCCGACGGCGGCACGGCCACATCCGGACCGGCGGGGAGAGTCTGGCTCCCCGGAATCACCACCGCGACCATGGCGGGCCCGGTGGTCTTATCCCGCATCGGCGCCGGGGGCATGGCGCCGGGGGCCGCCGGTGCTGCCGGCTTCCTGCCTTGGTACAGCAGGGCCTTTTCACTCGCCGCCAGAACCGGCGCCGCGCCCGCGGCGCCATCCGGTGCCGGAACGGTAATGCCGGCGCTCTGCGAGGCGGTAGCGGGCACAACCCTGGTGGACGATCGCAATGGCGCGGCCACGCTCTCGGCCTGCGTCAGCGCCTCCTGAAAGCCACCGGCATCGCCCGGCACGGCGGTTGCTGCAGGCAGGGATGGCGGGGATACGCTGATTATGCTGGCTGGCTGCATCACACCATCTCCTCGGTGGCACTGATGGTGATGCGCCCCTCGCCTGCAAGGCGCAGCGCCACCTCCACAATCTCGCTCTGCGCCTGCAGCGCATCCGCACGGCGGATGGGCACACCGGAGCGCAGCTCCTCCTTCAGCACCTCCACCTGCCGCGCGGAAAGATTCTGGAAGAATCGTAATCGCAACGTTTCGTCCACCAGGCGCAAGGAGGGTGCCAGCTTGTCAGCCGGGACTTCGCGCAGCAATATCTGCATCGAGCGATCCGTGAGCTTGCCCAGATCGAGGAAGGTGAAGAGATTCTCGCGGATCTTCTCCGCCGTCTTGGCATCGCGCGTATCTATGGCGCTCAGCACCATGTCGGACATGGCGCTCGGGAAATGATTCAGAATATCGGCCGTTTGCTTGGCGCCCCCAAGATTGGTCACGCGCCGGCCGACACTGCCTGAGGCGCTCATCAGCTCCTCCAGCATGTCGCGCAGTTCCACCACGACACTGGGTGACACGACATCAAGCGTGGAGAAACGGTAAAGCGATTCTGCCGCCAGGTCTTCCGGCAGGAAGGTGAGCAGATTGGCACCCATTTCATGCGGAATATGCGCCAGCAGCAAGGCGATGGTCTGCGGCCGCTCATGCGCCATCTGCATTGCCAGCGTGCGCGCATCAGCATTGGGCGGCAGGTGGAAGGCCGAGCGCCGCTCCGAGCGGTTGAGCCGCTCCAATATCTCGCGCGCCTGCGTCTCGCCCAGGGCGGATACCAGCACGCGGTTAAGGAATTTAATGCCATCACCACCGACACCGGTAATACCAAGCTCACCGGCGAAGTTGAGCATGACATCCTCACGCACATCCGGCGCCACGGACTTCAACGTTGTCATGGCAATCGAGATGCGGTTGACCGCCGCCTCGTCCATCTCGCGCAATACGGCAGCGGCGGTGCCCTCGCCGAGTTCGCGCAGCACCATCGCCGCGCGCTCTGGTCCGCTCAAGCCGGGCCCCGCGATTTGTTTCTGGGTCTCACTCATTGTCTTCCGCCCAATTTTGCAACAGGCGCGCCACGCCTGGAATATTCTCGGCCGCCTGCTCACGCAGATCGGAGAAGTCACGCGGCGGCAGAACGACTGGCATCGGCCGCACCGGCGGTGGCAGATAGGCGTTGAGGTTGACCGCGGAAAGCCGCTTGCCCGCCGGCACCGCGAAGCCGAACAGCAAGGCGCCAGCCGCCATCATTTCCAGCAGCGCCTGCGCGAGCGGCGGCACGGCGGCGATATAGGGGGCTGCCACGAATTGCCCTTGCGGCTTCTGGAAGGAGGCCGCGAGCACGTTCACCTTGACATCCGGATAGGCGAAGGCGCCGGAGATCGCGGTTTTCACCTGATCCAGCGTGACCGCGCCGCCAAGCGATGCCTTGTTGAGAATCACGGAAACCGCAATGGATTTCACGGCCCAGTCCGGATCCACGATATCCGCGTCGCTCTCATCGGTGGCATAGGTCTGGTCGGTGTTGGAGCTGCTCTGCCTGGGCCCGGCCGGGGGGTTCGCGGCGCCAGCCACGGGCGGCGTGGGGGTGGCGGTGGTCGGCGCCGGCGGTTCGTTGGACAGCGCGCCGGGGATGCCGCTTGCCAGGGCATTGTCAGCGGTCTCGGTGGATTGCGATTCTGTCTGGTGCACGACGAGATGGTTGGGCCCATAAGTGATCTGGTGGATGTGTTCCTGCGTGAAATCCAGATTGGCCGACACGTCGGTTTCAAAATTTCCGGCGCCGACCAGGGGGATCAGCAATGCCGCGACGCGCGCCGCGGCAATCGCCTCGATCTGCGCCGTCGTCTGCAACTGCGTGCCAGTATTCATCGCGCCGCCGGCTGGAAACACGGTCATGCCACTCGTCGTCTCAACCGTAACATCGCCGGCGGCAAGGCCGGGCACAGCACCCGAAACCAGATTGGCGATGGCCTGGCCCTGCGCCTGTGCCGCCGCTGCATCCGCCTGGATGACCACGGAAGCGGCGGGCTTGGGCTGATCCGCGAGAAACGGCGTGTCCCGTGGCAAAGCGAGAAAAACCTGAGCGACATGGATGCCGGCCATGCTCTGAATGGATTGCTGCAGCGAGAGTTGCAGGGCCTGCTGCGCCATAGTCGATTGCGCCAGATCCGACGCCGTCATCGGAGCATCCTCGAGCTGCGACCAGGCGGTCTGCACATCGGAACCGGGCACCTGGAGCTGGCCGAGCTGCAGCCGCGCCTGCGCCAATTGCGGCTGCGGCACGGTGATGATATTGCCCGCCGCCTGCAACTGGTATGGAATGCCGAGCTTCTGCAATTGCGCAATGACCTTGCCGCCATCCGCCGGCGAC
The DNA here is from genome assembly GCA_021826225.1 of Pseudomonadota bacterium. GTDB lineage: Bacteria > Pseudomonadota > Alphaproteobacteria > Acetobacterales > Acetobacteraceae > Acidocella. Next base: position 37,026 of record JAKBAV010000009.1, read on the forward strand.
AGGCCTTCATCGAGCACCGCGTAAGGCGGTCCGGATGTTTCAAACCACAGCGCCACGCCGAGCGAGACCAGGATGGCGGCGGCCACCACCCGAAGCAGCTTTGGCAGGGCCACCAGGGTTTGCCCCAGCCGCGTGAAGAATTGCCGCCACTCAGGCATGGTCAGAACTGCATGTTCATGATGGATTGATAGGCACCGACGAGTTCGTTACGAACCGCCACAGCGGCATTCCACGCCACCGCGGCATGGTCGTTCGCGACCAGCGCCTTGGCCAGCGTGGCACCCGGCACGCCGGCGGCGAAGCCGGCCTCCGCCGTCGTGGCCTGGCTCTGCGCCGCGCTCACGCCGTGCAGCGCCTGATTGAGGGAATCCAGGAATCCCGGCTGTGGCGCGGCGGATACCAGTGCGGAATCAGGTGGCGCGGATGCGCCAAGAGCCGGAAGTAATACGGCACTCAGCATGAGATCATACCCTCCCCCCGGATTGTTTTATACCCGCCCGTCTCCGTTCCGCTCCGGGATTTTTCATCTGCTCGCGCCATGATGTGATCTCGCTTTATTTTTCTGAAAAGATTCATATTCATCTACCATTCAGCTCTTAACGAAACTCTAACCCTTATTGCCATCGCCCTGGGCCGGCAGGATCATCCGCGGAGGGCTGAACGGCATGACGACAGAGATAGCGGGCGTGGGCTAATGGTTTCTTAAAAACGCACCCGCAGATGTACGATGTTAAATGAACACCCCGAGATTTTTTTACAGTCCGGATTTTTTACAGCCCAGGATTTTGCGCGTTTGGACGAGATACGACCCGACGCGGCCGTCTTAACCGCGTTTCAACATTTTCGGGTCACACTAGATCATCCCGTGCAAAAATCAGCCGAATGGAGCCCTGCATAGATGCCAACGATACTTGTACTCGACGACTCAGCCACAATGGTCATGAGTCTGTCGCACATCCTCAAGGGCGCCGGCTACGACGTCGAAACCGGCATGAACGGCCGGGAAGGCATCATCAAGCTGACCGACGGCATCAAGCCCTCGGTCATCCTGACCGATCTCAACATGCCGGAGCTCGATGGCATCGGCTTCATCAAGGAGGCGCGCAAGATCGCCGCCACGCGATTCACGCCGATCATCGTGCTCACCACTGAATCCGGCGGGCGCAAGCGCGATGAGGCGCGGGCGGCGGGCGCCTCGGGCTGGCTGACCAAGCCGGCGGAACCGAACCAGCTTCTATCCGTCGTCAAGCAACTCTGCCCGGCACGCTGAGGATTCTGATCATGGGCGAAACAGCCGAAGCCAACGAACGGATCGTCTGCGCCATACTGGCCGAGCAGGTCGCGGCGCTGCGAGAGCGCATGGATGCCACGACGGCGTTTGACCTGCTCTGGCGCACATCGGCTCTGCTGTCATGGCTTTCGGGATTGCTCGGCGACATGTCCGCCCATTCCACCCACAGCAACCCGGTACTCGAACGAGAACACGCCGAGGCGATGACCGAGATTGCGGAAATCCGCCGGGCATTGGACGAGTTGGCATTCGTGCAGGCACAGCGACAGGATTTCGCCAAGCAGATTGCCGATTGCGTGGTGGTGGCGCTGGAGCGGATGGCGGTGGCGGAAATGCCGCCGGGGACCAGCTTCTCCTCCATGGATCTCGCCGCTCTTTATGTCAGCGCCGATCAGCGCAAGCTGCATGATGAGGTAGTGCTCCGCCTCAACCGCTGATTTCGGCATTCCTCCCATGCGTGGCGCTTGCCCGTCCAGGCCACAGCAATGTGAGCCTGGCGGCAGCGTCTGCGCAACATGCGGAAGAGACCAAAATATGCACCGGCATTACGATCGGGATATGCCCGCGAATAATTTTTCGCGGACATAATTTCTCAAGATCTGGTGAAGATCGCGCCGGATATCGTCCAACTTAAGCATGTCATCCGCTCGGCCGCGCGGATGCCCCTGAGCGGGCGTGGAAAAACAAAGTGCCATGGCCTGCGCTATTCATGTCTTCATTTACGGGTTTTTAAGATCGGTACCCTATACATCATGTGCAAGGCGATGGTCATCTTCGGACCATCCGTGTTGGGAAAGGGTGCTGCGCATGCAACTCGGCGTCATCGATTTTTACGGCAGTGTGCTGAATGCGCGGCAGGAGCGAGCCACGCTCGTCGCCGACAATATCGCCAATGCCGACACGCCGAATTACAAGGCGGTCGATATTTCCTTCGCTGCCGCGCTTGCCGCGCAACTCGGCAGCGGTGCCAACACCGGTAACGTGACCAGTGCCACGGCACCACTTTACCGGAGTGATGGCGTGGTCGGGTTGAACGGTAATGATGTGTCGCTGGATACCGAACGTGTGAACGCCGCCGCCAATGGCGAGGCGATCCAGGCCGCGACCGTGTTCCTGCACCAGGCGACGACCGATATGGTGACCGCTTTGCGGCCCAATCCCTCAGGCATCTAGTTCAAGGAGGCATGAATGAGCAGTTCCGATATTTTTTCCATCGCCGGCAGCGCCCTGAATGCTCAGGACATGCGCATGGCGGCCATCGCCGCGAACCTGGCGAATGTCGACTCGGTGACCAGGCCGGGGCAGCAGCCCTACCGCGCGCATGAGCTCGTGTTCCAGGCGGCGCAACTGGCCGATGGCAATTATGCCGGCGGCTTGACCACGCCGGACCCCGGCGTGCAGGTGGCCGGTATGGTGCAAAGCAACGCGCAGCCCACCCGCACATATAATCCTGGCAGCCCCTTTGCGGATGCAAAAGGTTACGTAACAGGCTCTAATGTCAGCCAGGTCGATGAAATGGTGAACATGATCGACAGCTCAAACGCCTATTCCGCCTCGGTTGCGATGATGCAACAGGCGAGCCGTATCGACCAGCAGATGATTTCCAGTTTTCAGGTGACATGATGACCAATCTCGCAATTCCCAGTGCCGCCGCCGCTGCCGCCAACGCGGCCGCCGTGGCGGCCTCCACCACCGCCACCAAAACATCAACCACCGGCTCCGGCTCAGCGGCCAGCCTGACCCAGGCAAATTTCTTGCAGCTTCTCACGGCACAGCTGAAATACCAGTCACCGAATAATCCGGCCGACCCGACGCAGATGGCCTCGGAATTCGCCGCGATTTCCACGGTGGAAGGAATCAATTCGCTGAATACCAAGCTCAGCGCGCTTTCCACCAGCGCCGGCGCCGGCCAGGTGGCACAGGCTTCCGCCCTCGTTGGCAAACAGGTTGCGGTGGTCGGCAATACGGTGACCACGAATGCCAGCGGCAGCACGGCCGGCGCGTTCAGCCTCGCAGCGGCCTCCGCGAACACGGATGTCACGATTCTCAACCAGGACGGCAGCGTGGCCCACACACTCGCACTCGGTCCCCTGGCGCCCGGGCAACAAAGCTTCACCTGGCCCGGCGGCACGGCCGGAACAT
>JAKBAV010000089.1 GCA_021826225.1 Pseudomonadota bacterium
TTGCCCCGGTGCCCGCGCCGGCCCCGGTTGCAGCCCCGGCCCCGGCGCCCGCCCGCACCTTCCTGGTGTTCTTTGACTGGGACAAGGCTGATCTGACGCCGCGCGCGACGCAGATCATCTCGGAAGCGGCTTCTGACAGCAAGACCGCCAATGTCACCACGCTGCAGGTCTCGGGCTATACCGACACCTCCGGCACGGCTGATTACAACATGGGCCTGTCCGAACGCCGCGCCAAGGCGGTGGCCGGCCAGCTCGAAAGCGATGGCGTACCGGCCTCGGAGATCGAAATCCAGGCCTATGGCGAGACGCATCTGCTGGTGCCGACCGGCCCCGGCGTGCGTGAGCCGCAGAACCGCCGCGTCGAGATCGTTCTCCAGTAATCCCCGGATTACGGCGGTTCAGGACCCCGGCGGGAAACCGCCGGGGTTTTTTATTGGGCCATCCATCTTTATCGCGTGAGCCGCACCATTTCGGCTTTCAGCCGGGGCAATATCTCGCCGCCGAACCAGGGATTTTGCTTCTCCCAACCGATGGTACGCCAGGAAGGATGCGGCAGTGCCATGAAGCGGCCCGCCTTGGCGGCCCGGACATGCGCTGTCATGCTGGCCGGGCCGAGATAGCGGCGCTGGGCGTAGCCGCCGACCAGCAATATCAGTTCCACCCGCGGCAGAAGGGCCAGAAAACGCTCATGCCAGACCGGGGCGCATTCCGCGCGCGGCGGCGCATCGCCGCCATTGGGCAGACGGCCGGGATAGCAGAAGCCCATCGGCATGAAGGCCATGCGGGCCTCGTCGTAAAACATGTCGCGGTCGATGCCCATCCAGCCGCGCAGGCGGTCGCCGGAGGCATCGTCGAATGGCAGGCCGGAGCCATGCACCTTGGTGCCCGGCGCCTGGGAGATTACCAGCAGGCGCGCGGAGGGCGATACACGGAAGACCGGGCGAGGACCTAAAGGTAAAACGGCGGCACACAGGGTGCACCCGCGCGCCGCCGTTAAGAGGTCCGCCAGCTCGTTCAGATATACGCGCTCCACACGCTCTTCAAATCTGCGCGCTCCACACGCGACGCTTCGATGCAATCGCGATGATCGCCAAAAAGGCGAAGAAGATGATGGCGCGGAAGCCGATCTGGTGGCGGGCATCGAGGTTGGGGTCCGCTGTCCAGGTCAGGAATTCGGCGAGATCGGCGGCTTCCTGCGCCGAGGTGGCGGGCGTGCCGTCGGCATAGGTCACCGCGTTGTCGCGCAGCACCGGGGGCATGGCGGTCTCTCCGCCGGGGAAGGCGGTATTATAGTAGTGGCCGGGGAGCAGCGTTGTGCCGGCCGGGGCCGGGGCGAAGCCGGTGAGGAAATCGTAAATGTACCGGGCGCCACCATGGCGCTGTGCGGCGATGCTCGAAAGGTCGGGCGGGATGGCGCCGCCCATATTCATCGGCGCGGCACCCTTGAGCGGTGAACCGAGATTACCACCCGCCGCCACGGCCTCGCCGGCAGCCTGATCCGGCGTCAGCCCCAGGGCCTCAAGATCGCGATAATGCACCTGGCCGACGGCATGACAGCCGGCGCAGACGGATTCGAACACCCTGTAACCACGCTGTGCCGCCGCCTTGTCGATGGTGCCAAGCGGCCCCTGCGACTGAAAATGCAGCGGTGAGAGCGTGTCCGCCGCGCGGGCGGCATGGCATGCCGCCGTGAGCGTGCCCAGAGCGAAGATGGAAGCGAGAAAACGGCGCATTATTCGGCCTCCATCGCGGTCACCACCGGGGTGAGGACGAGAAAGTGGAAAAAATACCAGGCGGTGAACACGCCGGCCAGGGTCGGGGCGGCGCCGGAGCTGGAATTGGCGGCGTAGCCGAGCCCTATCACGTCCAGCGCCAGCACCCAGGTAAAGAAGCCATAGAGCTTGCCGCACCGTCCGGCCCGGCCGGAGCGGTCCAGCCAGGGCAGCGCGTACAGCACCACGATGGCGGCAATGGCGGCGACGATGCTGAGCCCGCTGCCCGGGAACACGCCGAGCATTCCGGCGGCCGGGGCGAGATACCAGGGCACACCGCCGCCCAGAGGCACGGCCAGGGATTCGGCCGGGAGCTGGTTCATATGGCTGGTGCCGAGATGCGGGGCGTAAAAGGCGAGAACCACGAAGACCAGCGCGAACACCGCCAAAGCGGCAAAATATTGCGCGAGGTAATAGGGGTAGAAGGCAACACCCTTGCCAGATGCCACCGGCGCGGCAATGGCGCGGCGGCTGGCATGCAGCAGCCACACCACCAGGAGCAGCGCCACCGCGAGCAGCGCATGGAATACTTCGAGCCGCGCCAGCGTATCGCCGCCAGCCGGACCTCCGAAGAACCACAGCCCGACCGCGCCGGGCAGACCGCCCATCGACAAGGCGGCGTTGGCGGCGTTGAACAGCGACCAGTAGCCCGCCGCGCCGCCGGTGAGCACATAGCCGAGCCAGCCGGTAAGCATCAGCACGGCGAGAAGCTTCACGCTCAGCATCCACACGAACTCGCCCGGCGCGCGATAGGCGCGGCGCAGCAGGCTGCGGAACAGGTAGAGATAGGTGACACCGAAGATCATCGTGGTGCCGGTGGCGTGATAGGTCCGGATGAGCCAGCCATTATTCACGTTGCGGTCGATGAACTGCACGGAATCGAAGGCGTGCCAGGGGTTGTAATATACCGCCAGCACGGCGCCCGAAAGGGTGAGGAAGGCCGCGGCCATGGCGATGAGGAAGGGAAGCGCCGCGAAATACGGCGCGTTGGCGGCGCGGTTCTTCTGGAAATATGTCGCGCAGATGCCGCCGAGGCAGGGCAGGCGTGTGGACATCCAGGAGTCTTTGACGTGAGTTGTCATGCTGTTGATCCCTCAGCCCAGTTTGATCTGCGCGGCGTTGAGAAAATTATAGCGCGGGATGGCGAGGTTTTTGGCCGCCGGACCACGGCGCACGCGGCCCAGCGGGTCGTACTCGCTGCCGTCGCACGGGGAGACCCAGCCATTATAGTCGCCGCGCGGGTCGCCCGGGGCATCGCCTTCCAGCGCGCAGGGTGTCCCGGTGTTGAGCCCGACCACGACGACGAAATTCGGGTAGCCGGCGTTCACACGGTCATTGAAACCGGCCGGGTCGGGCAGGTCTTGCGTGACCACGAACTGGTTGGCCGCGATATCGGCGGCGCTGAGCTTGCGTATGGTGATGGGCAGGCCGGCCCATTGCACGGTCTTCGCGGTGTTTTCCGCGATATCCGACACGTCGACGATGAGATGGGCCGCAGCGGCGCTCTCCGCATCCGGGTTCAGCGCGTCGATAACGGGCCATAATATGGTTCCGGCCGCCACGGCACCGCCGGCGGCGGCGAGCAGGGTTAGAAAATCGCGGCGGGATGCCCCGTGCGTTGCGTGTGATGCTGCAGATTCAGCCATATCGTCTCCCCGGAGCAGAACAACTCCCTGAGACACGCATGACCGTATCGGTGGAAAATTTCAAGAGTGGATGGAAGCCCAAGTTTTGCGTATGCAGCGAGCATGAAGATTTCCCTCCCCCATGAGACATTGAAGCCGCAGGTGGCGGCATGGTTCGCCACACTGCGCGACCGGATCTGTGCCGAATTCGAGGCCATAGAGGACCTGGCGGGCCCGCATCCCGGGCGTTTCGCGCGCAGCTCATGGGACCGGCCGGGTGGCGGTGGCGGCACGATGAGCGTGATCAAGGGCCAGGTATTCGAGAAGGCCGGGGTGAATATTTCCGTGGTCGAGGGCGAGTTCTCGCCGGATTTCGCGGCGCGGATTCCAGGCACCGAGGCCGGCGCCAGCTTCTGGGCGGCGGGGATCAGCCTGGTCGCGCACCCACGCAGCCCCAAGCTGCCGGCGGTGCATATGAACACGCGGATGCTGGTAACCGCCAAGGGCTGGTTCGGCGGCGGCGGCGACCTCACCCCGCTACAACCCGGTACGGCGGCGGCAGCGGAGGATGCGGCGGAATTTCATGCCGCGTACCAGGCCGCCTGCAACCGGCATGGCGCGGATTACTACGAAAAATACAAAAAATGGTGCGATGAATATTTTTACCTGCCGCACCGCCAGGAGCCGCGCGGGGCGGGCGGGATTTTTTACGATTATCTCGATTCAGGCGATGCCGCGGCGGATTTCGCATTCACCCGCGATGTCGGGGAGGCGTTCCGCGCGGGGTATATGCCAATCGCGCGGCGGCGCTTCGCCGAACCCTATACGGCGGAGGAACGCGAGGCGCAGCTCATCCGGCGCGGGCGGTATGTCGAATTCAACCTGCTCTACGATCGCGGCACGACATTCGGGCTGAAAACCGGCGGCCGGACAGAGGCGATCCTGATGTCCATGCCGCCAGAAGTGAAATGGCCTTGACGCTTCAGGGCGCCATGCCGATACCGCCAGGGCTGATGACGATGCCCGGCGGCGGGGCGACAGAGACCGGCGGGGATGGCGGCGCATAATAGCCCAACGGGGGCGCCGGCGCATAATAGGCCGGCGGGGGCGCCGGCGGGGGCGGAGGCGCCGCATAGCCGAGCGGTGGGGGAGCGTAATACCCGGGCGGTGGGGCATCATATCCGGGGCCCCAGACCGGCTCATCGCCATCATAGCCATAACCCGGCCCCCAGCCGGGATACCAGCGCCATTCATGCCGGTCATCCCACCAGCCATGGCCGCGCCAGTCATCATAGCCCTCACCGCCGCCCCAGCGCCTGCCATCCCAGCCATGGTCGCGGTCATCCTGGTGGCGGCCATTATCATGCCAGCCACCACGGTCCTGCCCGCCCGGGCCGTCCCCATCCGCCCACGCTGGCAGGGCGGTGAGGGCCAGGCCGCCGAGCAGAGCGGCGCCCAGCAGGAGCGATTTCAGAGTCATCGGGGCCTCCCGTTAATTTCCATCGCGCTATTGTTGTCGAAACCCATGGCGGAATCATGTCCGGCGGAGGTTTATATTAAATTTATTTAGAATCAGGTGGCTACAAAAAAATAAGCCTTGCGAAACCAGGGAGTTCAGCCATAGACTCGGCGTTGAGTCCGGATTGCCGGGTAAAGTCAAGGAATTATTCGTGTTACGCGCCATCCGCCACCGCCTCCGTGCCGCCGCACCGCTCGTCATATTTCTGGCGCTCACCTATTATTTCGGGTGGAACACTGTGCACGGCAAAAGCGGGCTGGAGGCGCAGCATGTGCAGCAGCAGGAACTGGCGCAGGCGCAGGCGCGGTTCAACGCGGCCGAAACCGCGCGGGCCACCTGGCAGACCAGGATCGCCGACCTCAACGGCCAGTCGATTCAGCGGGACATGCTCGATGAGCAGGCGCGCCAGGTGCTCAACCTCGCCAATCCGCGGGATCTCGTCATTCAGCTGGCGCCGCCCAAAGCCGCTGAATAGGCGCGAATAATCGTTTTATTTTGCGCCGTGGTGCGGCGGAAGTGTGCCCTGTATGGGGTGCGGTTGTAATTTTATTGCGCGCACCGCCAGCCGCGTGACGCGCCACAGCACAAATTAACCAATATATGGTTAATTGTATTTTTTGTAGATTTTCCTGAGAAGGTTTGGAAACGCCTCTTGTGCGGGGCATCCCCCTGGGCAACACTCATGCGGGAAAACATCTTTGCCCGAGAGGAGCCACGCGCCATGGCCGCCGCCCCCGATAAATCCCGCAAACCCCGCAAGCAGGCCGAGTCCATGGACCGGGACGAGCTGTTGCAGGCCTATACCACCATGCTGCTGATCCGCCGCTTCGAGGAAAAGGCCGGGCAGCTTTACGGCATGGGGCTGATTGCCGGATTCTGTCATTTATATATCGGCCAGGAAGCCGTGGTGGTCGGCATGCAGCATTGCCTGGGTGAGGGCGATGAGGTGATCACCTCGTATCGCGACCATGGCCATATGCTGGCCTGCGGCATGGACCCCAAAGGGGTTATGGCGGAGCTGACCGGGCGCTCGGGCGGGTATTCCCGGGGCAAGGGCGGCTCGATGCATATGTTTTCCAAGGAGAAGGGCTTCTTCGGCGGGCATGGCATCGTCGGCGCGCAGGTCAGCCTGGGAACGGGTTTGGGATTTTCCAACTGGTACCGCGAGAATGACCGGGTGTCGCTCACCTATTTCGGCGAGGGGGCTGCCAATCAGGGCCAGGTCTATGAGAGTTTCAATCTCTCCAACCTCATGAAACTGCCGGTCGTGTATATTATCGAGAATAATCGCTACGCCATGGGCACGTCAGTGGAGCGGGCTTCGGCATCGCGTGATTTGTCGCTGAACGGGGTGCCCTGGGGCATGCCGAGCCTTGCCGTGGATGGCATGGATGTGATGGCCGTGAAGGCGGCGGGTGAGGAGGCGGTGGCGCATTGCCGCGCCGGCCGGGGGCCGTTTCTGCTGGAGATGAAAACCTATCGCTATCGCGGGCATTCAATGTCCGACCCGGCGAAATACCGCACCCGCGAGGAGGTCCAGAAGATGCGCGCCGAGCATGACAGCCTGGATGCGGCGAAAGCCAGGCTGCTGGAGCTGGGGCTGGATGAGGCGGCATTGAAGACGCTCGATGACGGGCTGAAGGCCAGGGTGCAGGAGGCGGCGGAATTCGCGCAATCCTCGCCGGAGCCGGAGCCCGGCGAATTATTTACCGATGTGCTGGTGGAGTCCTGAAGCCGATGGTTGATATTCTGATGCCGGCATTGTCGCCGACCATGACCGAAGGCAAGCTCGCCAAATGGCTGAAGCGGCCGGGCGATGCGATAAAATCCGGCGATGTGATCGCCGAGATCGAGACCGATAAGGCGACCATGGAGGTCGAAGCGGTGGATGAGGGCGTGCTTAATGAAATTTTAGTTGAGGAAGGCACCGAGGGCGTGCCGGTGAATACGATCATCGGCCGCATGGGCGGGGATGAGGCCGAGCCACCGGCGCCAGCTGCCGCGGAAGCGCCCAAGGCACCAGCCAAGGCTGAAGCGCCTGACGCCCCTGCCCCCGCTACCCCTGCCCCCGCCGTCGAACCGGAATATGGCGAGACCAGGCTGATGACGGTGCGCGAGGCGCTGCGCGAGGCGATGAGCCTGGAGATGCGCGCAGATAAGGACGTGTTCCTGATGGGCGAGGAGGTCGCGCAATATCAGGGCGCCTACAAAATTTCCCAGGGGATGCTGGAAGAATTCGGGGCACGCCGGGTGATCGACACGCCGATTACCGAGCATGGCTTTACCGGCATGGCGGTAGGGGCGGCGATGAACGGACTCAAGCCGATCGTCGAGTTCATGACGTTTAATTTTGCCATGCAGGCGATTGATCAGATCATCAATTCGGCGGCGAAAACGCTGTATATGTCCGGCGGGCAAATGGGGGCGCAGATTGTGTTCCGTGGCCCCAATGGCGCGGCGGCGCGGGTGGGGGCGCAGCATAGCCAATGCTATGCGTCTTGGTACGCGCATTGCCCTGGGTTGAAGGTGGTCGCACCCTGGAGTGCGGCTGATGCGAAGGGGTTGTTGCGCGCGGCCATTCGCGATCCGAATCCGGTGATTTTCCTGGAGAATGAAATACTTTACGGGCACAGCTCCGAATGCCCGGTCGCGGATGACTTCATCCTACCCATCGGCAAGGCCAAGGTGGAGCGCGCGGGCACGGATGTGACGATCATCGCCTTCTCGATCATGGTGGATGTGGCTTTGAAAGCCGCGGACGCGCTGGCCGCGCAGGGGATTTCGGCGGAGGTGATCAACCTGCGTACCATCCGGCCGCTGGATATTGAAACCATTGCGGCGAGCGTGAAAAAGACCAGCCGGGTGGTGAGCGTGGAAGAGGGCTGGCCGTTTGCCGGCATTGGCGCCGAGATGATCGCCACCGTGGTGGAACAGTGCTTCGACTGGCTGGATGCGCCGCCAGTGCGGGTGCATGGCGAGGATGTGCCGATGCCCTATGCCGCGAATTTGGAAAAACTGGCGCTGCCGCAGCCCGATTGGGTTGTGAAAGCGGTTAAGAAACTTTTTTAAGTTTTACGGGCGGAGCAGAAAAATGTCCATAAACATTACGATGCCGGCGCTCTCGCCGACCATGACGGAGGGCAAGCTTGCCCGCTGGCTCAAGAAGGTTGGGGATGAGGTGAAGTCCGGCGACGTGCTGGCCGAGATCGAGACCGATAAGGCGACGATGGAGGTCGAGGCGGTTGAGGAAGGGTTTCTCGCCGAGATTCGGGTGCCGGATGGGACCGAGGGGGTTGCCGTTAATGCGGTGATCGGGGTGCTGACGGAGGAAAAGGGCGGCGCTGTGGATGTGCCGGCGGCCAAGGCAGCACCCGTGGTTACGGCGCCAGCTGAGACGAAAGCTGAGGCTGCGCCCGTGGAAAAGCCCGACGAGCATGGGGAGCGGGTTTTTGCATCGCCATTGGCGAAGCGGATTGCCAAACAGGCGGGGATTGATCTGACGACGCTCAAGGGCTCCGGGCCGAATGGACGGATTGTGAAGGCGGATTTGGATGGGGTGACGGCGAAGGAAGCACCGAAAACCGAAGCCCTGACGGCAGCGCCCACACCTGCAAAAGCTGAGACCAAGCCGGAACCGGCACCTGCACCGGCCGCGCCGAAACCTGCACCAGTTGCTGCTGGCGGGTTCAAGAAAATTCCGCATTCCTCGATCCGCAAAATCATCGCCAAGCGTCTGACGGAAGCCAAGCAAAGCATTCCGCATTTTTATCTGACGGTGACTATCGAGCTGGATGCGTTGCTGGATCTGCGCGCCAGGCTGAATGCGACATCGCCGAAAGATGGTGCCGGGGCCTTCAAGCTTTCGGTGAATGACATCATCATCAAGGCTTGCAGCGTGGCGCTCAGGCGCCATCCGGGGGTGAATGCGAGCTGGACCGATGAGGCGATATTGCAATATGACGATGTGGATATTTCCATTGCTGTCGCCATTCCGGATGGGCTGATCACGCCGATTGTGCGCGGGGCGGACAAGCTTGGGTTGGCGGCGATTTCCAACACGATGAAGGACCTTGGCGCGCGGGCGAAAGCCGGGAAATTGAAGCCGGATGAGTATCAGGGCGGTGGGTTTTCGATATCCAATCTCGGCATGTTCGGGATTTCGGAATTTTCTGCGATCATCAATCCGCCGCAGGCGGCGATTCTGGCGGTGGGGGCGGGGGAGAAGCGGGCTGTGGTGAAGGGCGATGCGATTGCCGTGGCGACGGTGATGAGTGCGACATTGTCGGTGGATCATCGGGTGATCGATGGGGCGCTGGGGGCGCAGTTTTTGGCGACGCTGAAGGGGATTGTTGAAGAGCCGTTGAGTTTGTTGCTGTGAGC
>JAKBAV010000090.1 GCA_021826225.1 Pseudomonadota bacterium
TGACGTTTCTCATGCGTTTTTCAGATAGGCGTCGTATTCGACATCGGAAATACGCTTACGCATTTCCGAAATCTCCTGGCGCTTGCAGGCGGTGTAGAGGCGCTGGAAATCCGCCCCGAAAATTTGCCTTATCGTTTCGGAGGCCGCGAACCTATCCACCGCGGTCGACCAGGCGATGGGCAGCGGCGGCGCATCCGCACTGCGGGTAAGGCCGAAGCTCTCCGGTCCCGGATCGGCTTGCGTCTCCAGCCCCAGCAGGGCCGAGCCGAGCAGAGCGGAAAAAGCGAGATACGGGTTGCAATCCGCCCCGGCGACGCGATGCTCCACGCGCGATGCCAGCGGGTCCGCCGTGATCACGCGCAGGCTGGCCATGCGGTTGTCGTGCCCCCAATCGCCATAGGTCGGCGCGTGTACGCCGGGGGCAAACCGGCGGTAGGAGTTCTGGTGCGGCGCCAGCAGCAGCATGGTGTCCGGCATGGCGTGGATGATCCCGCCGACGGCATGATACAGCCGCGCCGAACCGCGCTCCGGCGTGCCCATGAAAATATTATTGCCGTCCCTGTCGAGCACGGAAAGATGCACATGCATGCCCGACCCAGCGCAATCGCCATAGGGCTTGGCCATGAAGGTGGCGATGAGCCCGTGCTTGCGCGAAATCTCCTTGATCGTGCGTTTGAACAGCGTGGCATTATCGGCGATGCGCAGGGCATCCGTGCCGTATTTCAGCGTCACCTCGAACTGTCCTGGCCCGTTCTCGGAAATCAGCGTTTCCAGCGATATGCCCTGGACCTTGGCGGTCGCCATCATCTCGCGCAGCAAAGGCTCGTATTCGCGGATCTCGTTGAGCCCCACGGCATCCACCTGCCAGCCGCGCCAGCCGGATTCATCGGCCCCGCGCGGGGCGATTTTCAACCCGCCATGCCGGTCGGATAATACGAGATAGAATTCCAGCTCCACCCCCATGGCGGGGGTGAGGCCGGCGGCCTCGTAACGCGCCAGAATGCCGGCGAGAATGCCGCGCGGGTCGAGGCCGAAGGTGCTGCCATCGGCCTCGCGCATGGTGAGCAGCGCCTGCGTCACATTGCCCTCGGCCCAGCCCATGCGCGAGATGGTGTGCGGCACCGCGACACAAAGCCCGTCAGGGTCGCCCGTATCCTGGGCGATGCCGCCTTCCATCACGTCATTGCCCCAGATATCGAGCAGGAACACCGAACGGGGAATCGCCAGCCCGGCGCCGAGCAAGGCTTTCGACTTGTCCGGCTGGAGCCATTTGCCGCGCAGCACACCGTTGAGATCGACGACGAAGGCCTCGACGAAATCGCTCTGCGCCATCAGCGCCGCCTTGGTGGCCAGCCCCTCCGCCGTATCGGCGCTCATGAAGCCACCTGGCTCTTGACCTTCTCATAGGTCTGGTCGACGGATTTCTTGAACAGGGCGACCATCGTCGCGATCTCATCCTCGGTGATGATGAGCGGCGGCGAGAACAGCATGGTATCGCGCGTCGCGCGCATGATCAGCCCGTTCTCGATGCAGAAATCGCGGCATATCGTGCCCGCCTCGCCGGTTTTGGCGAAGCCCTTGCGGGTGCGCCGGTCTGTCGTCAGCTCTATGGCGCCGATCAGCCCGACGCCGCGAATCTCCCCGATCATCGGATGGTCGCCCAAGGCCTCGGTGAAGGCCGCGCGCAGAATCTCGCCCTTGCGCCCGGCCCCGGCAACCAGCCCTTCGCGCTCGATGATCTCAAGATTCTTCAACGCCACCGCACAACAAACCGGATGACCCGAATAGGTGAAGCCATGATAATATTCACCAGCCTGGTTGATCATCACCTCGGCCACACGGTCATGCACCAGCAGAGCGGAGAGCGGCACATAGCCCGAGGTCAGGCCCTTCGCGGTCGTCATCATATCCGGCTTGATACCGAAATAATCAGAGCCGAACCATTTGCCCGTGCGACCATAGCCGCAGATCACCTCATCGGCGATCAGCAGAATATCATATTGCTTGCAGATGCGGTTGATCTCGGGCCAGTAGGTCTCGGGCGGAATGAGCACGCCGCCCGAACCCTGAATCGGCTCGCCGATGAAGGCGGCGATATTCTCCGCACCGAGCGCGAGAATCTTTTTCTCGACCTCGCGCGCGGCATAGATGCCAAATTCCTCCGGGCTCATCTGGCCACCTTTGCCGTACCAGTAAGGCGGCAGCACATGCTCGAAATTCGGCAGATCGCCGCCCTGGCGGTGCATGTCCGCCATGCCGCCGGCGGAAGCGCCGAGCATGGTGGAGCCGTGATAGCCATACTCCCGGCCGATGACGATTTTTTTCTCAGGCTTGCCCAAGGTCTGCCAGTACACCCTGGCGGTGCGCAGGGCGGAATCCACAGCCTCGGAGCCGGAGCAGGCGAAGAAGACGTGGTTGATGCCCTCCGGCGCCAGCCCCGCCAGGCGCTGTGCCAGCAGCACCGCCGGCTCGTTCGTGGTTTTGAAGAAGGTGTTGTAATAGGGCAGCTTGGTCATCTGCGCGGCGGCGGCGTCCACCAGCTCGGCGCGTCCGTAACCGGCGGCCACGCACCACAGCCCGGCCATGCCGTCGAGAATTTTATGGCCCTCGGAATCACGCAGAAACACGCCCTGCGCTTCGGTGATCACGCGCACGCGGCGGGCGTGCAGGTCCTTATGGTCGGTAAAAGGGTGCAGGTGATGCGCGGCATCAAGCCCCTGCCAATCGGTGGTTTCATGAAGGTCATTGAGCATTTCAGTCACTCCGTATCAGAGATCAACGCGCGCGCGGCGGCAGCTTCAGGCCGGCCGCGCAGGAGACACGTTTACTGACGGGGCGGGCTGAACCCTATGCGCGCGCAGAGAACGAGCATCTCTGCTTCCAGATTTAGCGCAGCAATGTGGGCTGCCATGACCATGCGCCGACACTTGCATGGCGGCAGCCCGCTTTCAAGAATTTTTTGTTAACAATGAGAGAGAAAGATCAGAATACCAGCCAGATACCCGTGAACAGAATATTATTTGCCGAGGCGGAGCGGCCATTGCCATCGTAATTGCGCGCCAGCCCGTTGAATTGCGGATAGGCCGTGCCCTCGATGAAGAGCTTGGCATTGACCCAGGGGAAAATCTTGGGCCCGCCGCGGTTGAACGGATAATAATCCAGCTCCGTGGTGATGCTGTCCGTGTTCGGCTTGCCATTGGCATTGCCGGTGCCGGAATTATACAGCCCGGTATCGGCGCCGCCGGTGATATTGGTGTAGGATACCGTGGCCCCGACGAGCTGGCGCCAGAGATAGGACACGGTGACGGTCTCATAATTCAGGGAATCGTTCAAATTCGCCGTATTGCCGAGCGGGTAGCTAGCGCCCCAATGCTGCGCCTCATGAAAATAGGCGGCCTGGAGCGAGAAAGCCTGGTTGGCCTCGATATGCTGAAGCTGGGTATCGACGCCGAGATCGACGATGCCATCCGTCGGCCCATGCGAGAGGCCGGAAGGGTACGGGTTGTCCAGCAGCTCGGTGGCGCCGAACTCGATGGAATTTTCGCCGACGCTGTGCTGCACCGCCTGGCGCATGTAATAGGCCGGGCTGGCAATGCCGACCGAAGGCCCCACGCCAAGCGCATAGGCGGTATGGTTAGGCAGTGGCGCGTAAAAATCGGCCTCCGCATAAATCAGATCCGCCGGCGTGACATTGAGCGCGGCATAGCCGCCCACCCCCGCCACGCTTTGCGCGAGCCCGGCAATCTGCAACCCGGCGGTCGAACCCACCCCCAGCGCCGAGGGGATGAACGGATAGCCCCAGGCCGGCAGCGTGTTCCATAAATCCGTGATGCCCGGCGCATTGTTGAAGGTGAAACCGTAAACCAGCGGCTTGCCGAAGAGATTTGTCTGCTGGGCCAGCCTTATATCGAGATTATCCCAGTGGAACTGATGCGCCACGCCATCAAACGTGCCCTGGACGAAGGCGCCGAGCCCGATCCGCTTATCCAGCACACCGCCGAAAAACAGGCCGGTCTGCTGGATCGACCAGGCATTATTGCTGGGAAAATCAGGCGACAGGCCGCCCGGCACCTTGTCCTTCAGATGCGTGAATCCGGCCTGCGTCATTGCCGAGAAATTCTCGATGCTGGGGTAGTTCTTGTCGCCCAGCACGTAGCCTTCCATTTTGAAGATGCGCCCGAACGGGGTAAGCTGCGGGAAGCCGATATGGCAGGCGGCGCAGGGCAGGCCGGTCTGCGCGGCAAAGGCCGGAATGGCCGAAGCTGGCCGTGCCATGGCAAGACCAACCATAAGGGCGGCGCCACTCACCGCGGTCCTCATCAAATTCCGGTACATTCTGTGCTCCTGCGTTACGGATACACAGTGTATAGGCCATGCTGCCGGCACCAAACGTTGATTTAGCGCAACCTCCGCGCCGGGCCTTGCCCATTAGGGTGGGGATGCGGCAAAAGCGCCACATGTCCGAACTTGACCAGCTCCTGGAATCCCGCGGTACCTCTGCCCAGCTTGGCGCCTATGTCACCGCCGCCTGTTTTTCATCGCAGGACCAGGCGGCTTTCGCTCTGGGTGATGGCACACTGCGGCTGGGGAACGAATTTGAGCAGGTTATGGCGCATGACGGCGCGGTGCTGAGCCTGGCGGCGCATCCGCTGGGCGGCTTCTGCTCGGGCGGGGATGACGGCCGGCTGATGCATATCACAGACTGCGCCGTCGAAATCTCCAAATTCGGCGCGAAATGGGTCGAGCAGCTCGCGGTCTTTTCCGGCAAATCCCCATTGCTCGCCGTCGGCGTGGGCAAGACCGTCCATCTGTTCGCGGCCGCGGGTGAGAAGCTGCGCGAAATGGCGCATCCCTCGACCGTCACCGGCATCGTGTTCGACGCCAAGGGCAAGCGCCTGGCGGCTTCGCATTACAATGGCGCCTCGCTCTGGTTCACCGGCAGCCGCGCCGCGCCGCGCATGCTGGAGTGGAAGGGCAGCCATACCGGCATCGCCATGCATCCGGAAGGCACGGCGCTGGTCACCACGATGCAGGAAAATTCGCTGCATGGCTGGACCCTGCCGGAGGGCAAGCATATGCGCATGTCCGGCTATCCGGCGAAATCAGAATCCCTCGGCTTCACCAAATCCGGCCGCTGGCTGGCCACGGCGGGTGCCGAAAGCGTGGTGCTGTGGCCATTTTTCGGTGGCGGGCCGATGGGCAAGGCGCCCACCGAACTTGGCATGGGCGATGGCATCGTGCGGCGCATCGCCTGCCATCCGGCGCATGAGGTGGTGGCCGCCGGATTCGATACCGGGCTCACGCTGCTCATCAACGTCGCAAACGAGCAGATCATTCCCCTCTGCGGCCCGGGCCGTGGCGCCATAACGGCGCTGGCCTGGAGCGCCACGGGAAGCCAGCTCGCCCTGGGGACGGAAACCGGCTTCGCCAGCCTGATCGATTTTACCGGACAGTAAAACCCAGACGCGGGAAACTCAGGCGCGGGTAATGGTCTGCGCGAAGAGCGTGGTCCCGTGCATGTCCACCAGGCCATAATCGAAGCTTTTGCCAGAAAGGCGGACGGTCATGAAACCATGCGCGCCCGAGGCGAAGCCGCCGCGTATGGCGGCGCGCGGCGTATAGGTCTGCGAGCCGGCGCCGGTGACGACATAGGTTATGCCATCCATCTGGACCGATTGCAGCACATGGTCGTGGCCGCAAATATAGACCGGCACGTTGTGCTTCTGCAGAATCGGGTTGAGCCGGGCGATCAGGTCCGGCTGGTCGTGGTCATAGCCGTCATTATCAGCCAGCGCGGTATAGACCGGGTGATGCCCGATGACGATGTTCCACTCCGCCGTCGAGGCGGCGAGCTTCGCATCCAGCCAGGCGAGCTGGGCCTGGCTGTCCTGGCCGTCGACGCGTACCTTCGAGCCATAATATTTTTTGATGAAGGGCGAAGTGTCGAGATAATAGAAAGCCGCGCGCGCGCCATCCGGCAGCGTCACGGTCTCGGTATAGGAGCGCGCGGGCAGCTGCCAGCGATGGCTGGTCTTGGAATAGTCGAGCTGCGCCTGCACATTGCCGCGATAATCATGGTTGCCGAGAATGACCTTCCAGGGCGACTGCAAAGCCGGCGCGGTATAGATTTCCTCGAACGAGCTACGCCATTGCGCATCGTTCACGCCGGTCACGCCATTCTCGTAAAAATTATCGCCGACGGAGACGGTGAACCGGCTGCCGATGGCCTCGGCGGTCTTGCCCATCTGCACCGCCACGGCGCGTTGCTCATCATGCCCATGGCGGCCCCAATCGCCGATCAGCACCAAGTTCAGGCTTTTATCCGCAGCTGCGGCGGGGCCGGCGAATGCCGTGCTGGCGCCCAGGACGGCGGTGGAGGCGATAAACTGGCGGCGCGTAAGCTGCATGATATTCCCTTGAAATACAAACAAACCGTGCTCTTACCAAAGCATAACCGCCTTGTTTGCGACAGTTTAAAGACAGTTACGGCCGCATTCAGCCCCGCCGCGATTACGCCCCGGCGAGGGTCATGCCTTCCAGCCGCAGTGTCGGGGCATCCGTGCCGCGCTTGAATTCCAGATCACTGGCCGGGGTGAGGTGCAGGAACATGTCCTTCAAATTCCCCGCAATGGTGAACTCGGCGACCGGCTCGGCGAGCACGCCATTGCGGATCATGAAGCCGGCGGCACCGCGCGAGTAATCGCCGGTCAGGCCGTTCACGCCCATGCCGATCATCTCGGTCACGTACAGCCCCTCGGTTATATCCGCCATCAGCGCTTCAGGGTTCAGCCGCCCGGGCTGCATGTAAAAATTAGAAAGCCCGCCGGAATGGCCGGTGGTTTTCAAACCAAGCTGGTTGGCGCTGCGCGTGTCCAGTATCCAGCTCGTGAGCACCCCGTTTTCGATGAAATTCATCAGTCTGACCGGCTGGCCCTCGCGGTCGAACGGGCGCGAGCGGCGGCCGCGCACGCGGAATGGGTCATCGGTGAGGGTGATGCCGGGGCCAAATACCGGCTGGCCCAGCGCATCCTTGAGGAAAGAGGTGCCGCGCGCGATGGCGGCGCCGGAAATCGCCCCGGAGAGATGCCCGAGAATACTGCCCGAGACACGCGGATCGAATAATATCGGCAGTTTTGCCGTGGCCGGGCGGCGCGGGTTGAGCCGCGCCAGCGCGCGGGCGGCGGCATTGCGGCCGAGCTGGGCGGGGTCGTCGAGATCGGCGCCATGCAGGGTCGAGCTGTAATCATAGTCGCGCTGCATCGCCACGCCGGTTCCGGCAATCGCGGTGACGGAAATGCCGTGATTCGAGCGGGCATATTCACCGAGAAAGCCATGGCTGGTGGCGAGCAGCGAGACGCTGCGCGACCAGGAGGCCGAAGCACCCTCGGAATTGGTGATACCCGGTACGCCCAGAGCCGCCTCTTCCGCCGCCGCCGCGCGGGCGATCAGTATATCGGCTTCAGGCTCGATGGGATCGTCAAGGTCGAGGAAGGCGGCATCGCGCGGCGCCGGGGCCTGCGGAATTTCAGCATACGGGTCCTCTGGCACCACGCGAGCCATGGCCACGGCCTGTTCGGCGAGCCGGGTAAAGGCGGCGGGGTCTATGGAACTGGCCGAAACCGAGGCGCTGGAGCGGCCGATGAACACGCGCAAGCCGATCTCGCGGGTTTCGGCGCGCTCGGTCTCCTCGATTTTGCCGAGGCGCCGCTGCACGGAAACCGAGGCGCCGTCATGCAGCACCACCTCGGCGACCTCCGCGCCCGCCAATCTGGCGGCCTGCAACAGCCCGTCCGCCGCCGCGGAAAGGGCGCTCACGCCGTCAGCCTGTCGATGATGGCGGAGAATTTCGGCACCTGGCCGACCGGGCCGATACTGGCCAAGGTCGGCTTCTGGCGGAAGATCTTGGCCCCGGCGGCGCATACATCCGCCACCGTCACCGCCTCGATCTTCGCCACGGTCTCGGCCACGGGGATGATGCGGCCGAAAATCTGCCATTGCCGGGCGAGCTGCTCGCACCGGCTGCCGGTGGATTCCAGGCTCATCAGCAGCCCTGCCTTGAGCTGGGCGCGGGCGCGGGCCAGCTCGGCCTCGCTGACATGGTGTTGCACTTTCGCCAGCTCTTCGAGCGTGACCGGCATAAGCTCAGCCGCCTCGGATTCGCCCGTGCCGGCATAGATGCCGAACAGGCCGCCATCCACCGCCGGGCTGGTAAAACTGTAGATCGAGTAGACCAGCCCGCGCTTCTCGCGGATTTCCTGGAACAGCCGCGATGACATGCCGCCGCCCAGCAAAGTGGAGAGCAGCATGGCGGGGTAATAATCCGCCTCGCCATAGCCGGGCGCATTGAAGCCCAACACGATATGCGCCTGGTCGAGATCCCGCATCTCGCGATACTCGCCGCCCATATAGTCCGAGGCCATGGGGTCGGACCGCTCAGCGCGCGGCAATTTGGCGAAATGGCGCTCCGCCAGCTCGACCACATCCGCATGGCGCAGATTGCCCGATGCGGCGAGGACCATGTTTTCCGGCGTATAATGCGCGTTCATGAACCCGTGCAGGGCCTCGCGCTTCATGCCGCGAATAATCGCCTCGGTGCCCAGAACCGGACGGCCCATGGGCTGGGAGGGATAGGCGGCGGACTGGAAATGGTCGAACACGATATCGTCCGGCGTGTCATTCGCCTGGCCGATTTCCTGCAGGATCACGCCGCGCTCACGCTCCACCTCATCCGGCTCGAAGGTCGAGTTGCACAATATATCGCCGATGATGTCGACGCCGAGGGCGAGATCTTCCTTCAGCAGCTTGACGTAATAGGCCGTCTGCTCGCGCGAGGTATAGGCGTTGATATGCCCGCCGACATTCTCGATCGCCTCGGCAATGTCGATCGCCGAACGGGTTTCGGTGCCCTTGAAGGCCATGTGCTCAAGAAAATGCGCGACACCGTTTTCCGCCGCGGTTTCGTGGCGCGTGCCGGCGCCGACATAGGCGCCAAAGGAAATCGTCTCCACCCGCTCCATGCGCTCGGTGAGCACGGTGAGGCCGGACGGCAAAGTGGTGATGCAAACCTGTTCAGTCATTAACATTCCTGTTGGCAAATTTTTGCTCCACCAGCCTGGCGATCGCCGTCCAGTCATTGGGAGCACGAATAAATGTCTCTTTCCTCTCATATAGGTCGGAGAGATGCGGCGGTAGTGGCGGGCGGCTGCCCACCGCTTTTTGTATGGCATCGGGGAATTTGGCCGGATGCGCGGTGGCGGCGGCGATGACGGGCATGCCAACCGGCC
>JAKBAV010000010.1 GCA_021826225.1 Pseudomonadota bacterium
GCGCGTTGCTGGATTTCGGCGTCGGCTGGGGCCGCATCGCCAGGTTTTTTCTGAAGGATGTGGCGGCGGAAAACATATTCGGCATCGATGTCTCCCCGGAGATGATCGAGATCTGCCGCCAGACCTGACGCAGCAATAATTTTATCGTAACGAATCCGTTTCCGCCGACACCGATCCCCGATGCACGATTCGACTTCATCACCGGCTATTCGGTGTTCTCGCATCTCTCCGAGCCAGCCTGCGCCGCCTGGATGGACGAGTTCCACAGGATATTACGGCCAAACGGAATTGTCGCGCTCACCACAAGATCGCGCCAGTTTCTTGACGTGTGTGAGGCGCTGAAGCAGCAGAACGTCACCGGCTATGCGAAAGCGATGTCAGAAATTTTCGGGGATTTCGACGCAGCGCGGGAGCGCTACGACCGTGGCGAATTCGTGCATTCAAATATCGACGGCGTCAGCGGTGGCGGCGCCATGAACGCTTCATTCTATGGCGAAACCTTCATTCCGGAAGAATATGCCCGCACGGCATATGCCGAAAAATTCCACTTGGAAACCTTCCTGTATGACCCAGCAAGGCAGACCCACCCGATCATGGTCTTCTCGAAAAAAAGCGATGTTTAGGCAAGCCTGACCAGAACATGCTGCTTTTTACCCACCGAGAGTTTCTGCTCGGCTTTCGGCGCGATCATCTGGCCTTCATCGGCGATCACCACATCATCGAGCCGCGCCCCGCCGCCCCGCACAAGCCGCCTCGCCTCGCCATTGCTGGCGGCCAGCCCGGCGCGCACCAGCAGCGCGAAGGCCGGCAGGCCGCCGCCGAATTCCGCCGCAGAAATCTCAACCATCGGCAGCCCCTCGGCCGCGACCCCCTGCTCAAACAATTTTCGCGCGGTTTCGGCGGCGTCCTCCGCCGCCACGCGGCCATGCGCCAGCGCCGTCGCCTCGGTCGCCAGCACGATTTTCGCGGCGTTGATCCCGGCCCCCTCCAGCGCCTCCAGCCGTGCGATCTCATCCAGCGCCACATCGGTGAACAGGCGCAGGAACCGGCCGACATCGGCATCCTCCGTATTCCGCCAGAACTGCCAGTAATTATAGGGGCTGAGCTTATCCGCGCTCAGCCACACGGCCCCGGCGGCGCTCTTACCCATCTTGGCGCCCGAAGCCGTGGTGATCAGCGGTGTCGTGAGCCCGAACACGGTTTTCTGCTCGGTCCGGCGCACCAGCTCGATGCCCGAGACGATATTGCCCCACTGGTCCGAGCCGCCAAACTGCACCACCACAGTCTCGCGCCGCAGCAACTCGCGGAAATCATAGGATTGCAGGATGGAATAATTGAATTCCAGAAAGGTCAGCCCCTGCTCGCGGTCCAGCCTGGATTTCACGGAATCGAATGAGAGCATGCGGTTGATGGAAAAATGCACGCCGACCTCGCGCAGCAGCCCGATATAGGAAAGCTTGTCCAGCCAGTCGGCATTATTTACCAGGACCGCGTCATTCGGCCCGTCGCCGAAGCTCAGAAACGCCTCGAGATTGCGGCGGATGCCGACCATATTGGCGGCAATCTGCTCATCACCCAGCAATTGCCGCGCCTCCTCGCGAAAACTCGGATCGCCGATCCGCGTCGTGCCGCCGCCCATCAGCGCCACCGGACGGTGGCCATGGCGCTGGAACAGGCGCAGCAGCATAATCGGGATCATATGCCCGACATGCAGACTGTCCGCCGTGAGATCGAACCCCGCATAGCCCGCAATGCGCCCCGCCGCGCAGACGGCATCCAGAGCCGCCTCGTCAGTGCATTGAAACACAAAGCCGCGGGCTTTCGCCTCGGCCAGAAATGCGCTGTTCGCCATATTCAAATCCTCTCGCGGGCGGGGTAGCAGAGGTTCCATGACCATACAAACACAAGGCCAGAGCTGGCGCGCCATCGGGCTCATGTCCGGCACCTCGCTCGACGGCATCGACGCCGCCTGGCTGCAGACCGATGGCGAGCGCATCATCCAGTTCGGCCCCGCCGCCACCCTGCTCTATGAGGACGACATGCGCGCCGATCTGCGCCGCCTGCTCGACCTCGCCCCCCGCATCGGCACGGATGATCCGTTTCTGCGCGCGGTGGAGCAGCGGCTGACCCGCGACCACGCCCTGGCGGTCGGGCTCACCGGGCAGGGCGCCGATATTATCGGCTTTCACGGCCAGACCATATTGCACCAGCCCGAGCACCATCGCACCTGGCAGATCGGCGATGCCGCACTGCTGGCCCGCCTCGCCCGCATCCCCGTGGTGCATGATTTCCGCGCGGCGGATGTCGCCGCTGGCGGTCAGGGCGCACCGCTCGCCCCCATATTCCATGCAGCGCTGGCTGCGAATCTGCCCAAACCGCTGCTCATCGTGAATATCGGCGGGGTCGCCAACATCACCTTCCTCGGCGAAGATGGCGAGATCATCGCCTGTGACACGGGGCCGGGCAACGGACCGCTTGACGATCTGGCGCAGAAATATCTCGGCACACCCTACGACAAGGACGGCGCCTTCGCCGCCTCGGGGCGCGTTAACCCGGTCCGCCTCGCCGCGCTGCTGGCGCATCCGTATTTCGCCGCGCCCCCGCCAAAATCGCTCGACCGCCTCACCTTCTCCGCACTCATCGCCCAGGCCACAGCCAACCTCTCCCCGGAGGATGCCGCCGCCACGCTCGCGGCTTTTTCCGCCACCGCCATAACCGCGGTGCCGCTGCCCGCCCTCCCGCAACAGGTGCTGGTGAGCGGCGGCGGGCGGCACAATGCCACGCTGATGCGCCTGCTCCGGCAGGCATTCGACGTACCGGTGCACAAGGTGGAGGCGGTGGGCTGGCATGGCGATGCGCTGGAAGCGCAGTGTTTCGCCTTTCTCGCGGTGCGCTCCCTGCGCGGCCTGCCACTCTCTCTGCCCGGCACCACCGGGGTGCCGCGGCCGCTCACCGGCGGGCGCTATCAGCGCGTGATCTTATAGAGCCTCCAGCCCTCGGCATTGCTACCCATGAGGCTGAGCCAGGGAGGCGGCGCATTGGCTTCCATTGCATCCCAGAACGTCTCACGAGGCATATCCTCCACCAGCGCGTAGCGGCCGGGCAGCGGGCAGAACAGCACGAAGTCCGCGCCCGTCGCGGTGATGGCGGCCGGAACCGTGGTCCCGGGCATGGCACGCCAGGCGGCACGGTCGCGCATATAGCCCGCCACGCCATGGTGGTAGAGCGAGCCCACAGTCTCGATCTTGCTGCGGTAGAGCAATTCCGGTGTGTATTGCGGCTCGGCCAGCACGATTTTGCCCGCGACCGGCGCCAGCAGCGGCGCGATATGGCGCAGGTCGCATGATGGGTAGGTCGCCCCGGCCGACGCACCCGCCACAACGGGGGCTGGTGCTGCCAGGGCGGTGGCCAGCGGCACCGCCAGTACCAGCACCAGCGCGGCAATCCGGGCAAAACCCGCGCGCCCTGGATGCTCCGCCCAGGCCGAGCTCATCTCGCTGATGGCCACCGGCAGCATGCCCGCCGCGAGCAATGTGGGAAATCCGGCAAACAGCATAAACCTGGCGCCAAGCACCAGGCAGACCACGCCGCACAATGCGATATACAGCCACACCGCGCGCTGGCGCCGCCGCGGCGCGAACAGCGCGGATACCGCCATCGCCTCGAAATCAACCGGCTGCCCCGCAAGGCCGCGCCAAAAGGCATAAAGCACGGCGCAGAGGCCAGGAAACAGGAATACCACCAGCGCGGCGCCGCGCAGCGGCTGCTGCTCCGAGATAACACCGAAAAACGCCCGCGCCTCGGCTGGCGGCAAAATCCCGTACGGCCCCATGACAACGCGCGGGAAACTGACGATCCATACCGCCATCAGCCCTCCCAGCAGCGCCACGCCCAACGGTCCGCGCGCGCGGCGCAGCCACGGCCAGCTCCGCCCTTGCAGGCGCGCCAGCAGCGCCGTGCCACCCAGCAGCAACAGTGCCATCGTCAGGTACACGTAGGAGATACGGTCCACCGCCGGATTACCGTAACCGCCACCCGGCGGGTCGACAAAGAAGCCAAACCCCAGCACATCGAAACAGCCCGCCGCCGTGGCCAGCAGCACCACGCCGTTACCCACCTGCCACCAGCGCAGCAGCAACATGGCATAGGCGGCGAGAACAAACGGCATGGTTTCAGGCGTCAGCCAGATGGCGAACCCACCCGCAGCCCCGGCGAGAAACCCGTACCAGCGGTCATCGCGCCAGGCCCGCGCCACACAACCCGTGGTGAGAGCGATCATGGCCAGAAGCAGGACATGGTAGTGCACCACGCCAGGGATTGCGATTGTGGTGAAGCCTGGCAGCACGGCGGCGGCAATGGCGGCGGTCCACAAATAGCGCCGTGTGGCGAAGGGCTCCACGGCCCAGGCCAGCACAAGCCCGAGAAACCCCACGCCAAGCGGCCCCAGCACCACCCCAGCCGCATACAGAGCCTTGTGCCAGCCCAGGAACGGCGCCAGCGGCGCGGCCATCAGCCAGAGCAGCGCATCGAGCAGGCGCGACCATTCCACGTAGACACCCGCCCCGGAATCGTCGCGCGCGACACTCACCACCAGATGCCCGGCGCGTATCCCCTGCTCGATGCGCAGCAGGCGCATGTAGCTGTCCGGGTCGTTCAGGCTGCCGGCCAGCACGGCGGGCCAATCATGCCAGCCGAGCAGGATGTTCAGCCCGGCGGCAAGCAGAAACAGCAGCGGGTACATCAGCCCGACATCGCCCGGAACCCAGCCACGCCGCGCTCGATCTCGGTTACGTGTTTCGGCGCGAACAGGCTGGCATTCGAGAGCCCGCAGCTATGCGCGATGATCTCTACCTCTTCGCGCATCTTCTGCGCGTAACGCGCCACGCGCACCGCCTTATCGGCCGGGTCCAGCCCCGCGATGAGCCGTGGCTCGACAGCGGTAACGCCGGTCGGGCAGCGCCCGGAGCCGCATTTCATGGCCTGGATGCAGCCCAGCGAGAACATGAAGCCGCGCGCCGAGGATACCAGATCCGCCCCCATGCAGAGCGCCCAGGCGACCTTGTCCGGCGTGACCAGCTTGCCCGAGGCGATGATGCGGATGCGCCCGGCCAAGCCGTGCTCGTAGCGCATGGCCGACACATAAGGCAGCGCCTGGGTGATGGGCAGACCGACATAATCGGCCAGCGGTTCGGGCGCAGCACCAGTGCCACCCTCACCGCCATCAATCTGGATAAAATCCGGGCAATGCGCCGGGTTTTCCGCGCAGTCATGGAACCATTCATCGAGAAAGCCCGGATCGCCCAGCACGAATTTCACCCCGACCGGCTTGCCGGTGATCTCGCGCACCCGGGCGATGAATACGCCCAGCTCCTGCAAATTACCGATATCCTTGTGCCGGTTCGGCGAGATGGAGGGCTGGCCAACCGGAATGCCGCGGATCTTGGCGACCTCCTCCGTCACCTTATTGCCCGGCAATATCCCGCCTTTGCCCGGCTTGGCGCCCTGCGCCAGCTTGATCTCGAACATCTTGACCTGCGGATAGGCAGCGACCACGCGCAGCCGTTCCTCGGACAGCTCGCCCGCGACATCGCGCACGCCATATTTCGCGGTGCCGATCTGCATCACGATATCCGCCCCGCCATCGAGATGGTAGGAGCTGAGCCCACCCTCCCCGGTGCTCATATAAACCTCGCCGAGCCTCGCCCCGCGCGACAGCGCCGTAACCGCGGCATGGCTCAGCGCGCCATACGACATGCCGGAGATGTTGAAAAAGCTCCGCGCCATGAATGGCTCACGGCAGGTGCCCGGCCCCTCCGTTATGCCGATCATCTTGCCGGGATAGGATTTCTGCTCCTCCTCGAGAATCGGGAAGGTGGCATTGCGGAAAATAAAGCTCGGCACCGCCTCGGAGCCGAAGGAGATGAGGTTGGAGACGCCTTTGGCCGAGCGGTACACCCAGCTCCGCTCCATCCGGTTGAACGGCCGCTCCGCCCAGTCCGGCAGATACTGATATTGCCGCATATATTCGCCCCAGGTCTCGGCGAAATAACGGACATGGCCGATAACCGGGAAATTCCGCAAGATCGTGTGGTGCGTCTGGCGGATGTCGTGCAGATAGACCAGCGCCAGAAAAATAATGGCGATAACGAAAAAAACCAGCATGTTGACACTCCCCGTCGCCCGGCTTTTACGCCCCCTCGCAAGGGAGGGCCAGGGCCCGAATTTGAACTTCCGCCCTCGCGCGCCTAGATTTACGGCATGACCCTGCCCTTCAAGATCACCATTTGCGGCCTCGCGGAGCTGCGCCAGCACCGCGATGCCCGCGTCAGCCATGTCCTCTCCATTCTCGACCCGGAATTTCCCGCCCCCACCGCCTTCGCCGATTACGGCGCGCATACGCGGTTGGAGCTGCGCTTCGACGACATCATCCACGAGCAGGAAATGCTGCGGGCGCCGCAGCCGGCGCATGTCGAGGCGCTGCTGAAATTCGGCGCCGGGCTGGAGCGCGTGACCGAGGCCCACCTGCTTGTGCATTGCCACATGGGCATCTCGCGCAGCACCGCCTCCACCGCCCTGCTGGTTGCCCAGGCGGCACCTGCCATGCCGCCGGACGAGATATTTGCCGCCTTGCATAAAATCCGCCCGCAGATCTGGCCGAACCTGCGCATCATCGA
Organism: Pseudomonadota bacterium; assembly: GCA_021826225.1. GTDB lineage: Bacteria > Pseudomonadota > Alphaproteobacteria > Acetobacterales > Acetobacteraceae > Acidocella. Next base: position 6,675 of record JAKBAV010000010.1, read on the forward strand.
GATGGGCGATGAAAAGCTCGGCCGCAACGGCACCATGGTTGCCGCCTTGCGCCAGCTATACCGCCGGCAGATCGAGGCGGACCCCAACTGGGTGAGCGAGATGCGCGCCGGGGGCCGTGGCCGCGAGATAAACCTCGCCTATTCATAGCCACTACGCGCCCAAACATCGCCGGAGGGATGCTGCACGGCGCGGCGGGCCGGGTGGCTGGCAAGGACATCTGAGAGCCGCTAAACTACTTTCCACAACGATTAGCATACGCCCACATGGCAACATACACGGGCGCGGGGGATGAATATGGCGGACCAGATGACACTCGACTCCATCCGTGTGGATTTCCCCGGCGCGCCACCGCATGTGCCGAAGGACCGGATCGTCGACCTGAACTTCGCCATGGGCAGCCAGCCCAACGATCTGGTCGATCCCTACGAGCCGTTCGAATGGCTGGCCGGGCCGGAGATCCCGCGTTTGCTGTATAACGTACCACCCAAATCCGGCATGGGCGCCGTTACCAATTCGGGCACGGGCAACTGGGTTGCCACACATTACGAGGACATCAACCGGATCTACACCGATAACGAGTATTTCTCGAACAAGGGCGCGGCCGAATTCCAGCGGCTGATCGGCGAGACCTTCCGCTCCATCCCGCTCGGTGTCGACCTGCCGGACCATACCAAATACCGCATGTATCTGATGCCGTATTTCTCCCCGGCGCGCATCTCGCGCGACCTTGAACCATGGATCCGCGAGATCGTGGTCGAGATGATCGACGCCATCGCGGTCAAGGGCGAGGTTGACATGGCCTGGGATTTCGCCCGCGTCTTCCCGGTACGCATCTTCATGGGGCTCATGGGGTTCCCTGCGCCCATGTTCGAACAGTTCCTGGCCTGGGAATGGGACATCCTGCATACCGGCAGCCTGGAGAAGATGCAGGCCGCCCTGCGCGGCGTTCTGGAATTCCTGCGCGGCTTCATCGCCGAGAAGGAAAAACATCCGGACGAATTTCTCACCTCAGCCATCGTGAACGGCAAAATCCAGGGTAAGGGCCTGACCGAGGAAGAAAAAATCGGCATGGTCTGGTTCCTCTGGCTCGGCGGGCTGGATACGGTGGCGGCGACCATCGCCCAGATGTTCCGCCGCATGGCGCTACAGCCCGACATCCAGACCATGCTGCGCGGCCACCCGGAACTCATCAACGGCGCTGTCGAGGAGTTTCTGCGCACCCAGCCGATCCTCAGCTCGGCGCGCACCGCCTTCAAGGATTTTGAATGGCACGGCATGCAGATCAAAAAAGGTGAGAGCTTCTCCTGCCTCAACCCCGCCGGCAATTTTGATGCCGCCCGCTTCCCCAACCCGCGCGTGTTCGACCCCACCCGCATCGGCAACCGGCATTTCACCTTCATCGGTGGTATCCATGCCTGCCTGGGCGCGCATCTCGCCAGGCGGGAGCTGCGCCTGCTGCTGGAGGAATGGTTCAAGCGCATCCCGGAATTCCGCGTCAAACCGGGTGCCGATACCACCGTGTTCCCCGGCCTGCTCTCCATCCGCAACCTGCCGCTGGTATGGGATGTGAAGTAAAACGGCAAGGCGGCAGGGCGGCAAGGGCGAAGCCGCCTGCCGCCATGCCGGCTCGCCGCCGGATCAGCCCATCAGTATGCCGTGCCGTCCTTATGGGCGAACCGCCACCTCCCGTCATCGGCCATGACAGCCTGAATGTCATCATCCGGATAGCTTACCTCGTCACCCACTGTGCGATCGCCGATTTCCAGGATCAGGCAATCTTGCGCGGTGCGGTTTTCCAGATGGTGCGCCATGCCGCCCGCGGCGAATCCCGCCACCATGCCGGGACGAAGCTGTGTCTCCCCCACGCCGGTGAGCAGAGTCGGCTCGCCTTGCAGCACATAAATAAATTCATCTTGACGCGCGTGCTGGTGGTGCAGGGCGGATACCGCCCCCGGCGCCAGGCAGGTCAGGTTCACCCCAAAATTCTTCAAGCCGAACAGATCGCCGAGCGGCCGCTTGAAACGTCCCGCCATGCGCGAGGCAAATGGCTCTGGGTAGTTGCTTGGCTTCACGCGAGCCGGGGCATCGGTGGCCATTATCACAGGCGGGCGATCGGTCATGGCGGTTTCCTTGACGCTTGAATTAAATTCAGTTGCCGGAATGGAAGCCTGGCCCCTAATCCATATGGCAAGTTTCCTTGGCTTCAAAGCCTCGGGCTTCACGGGCACATGTAGAGATCAATGCAATGAGCCATCATCAGGGTCCGCGTCGGCAAACCTATAACGCCGTTGACCCTGGGCCACGCATGTCGGACCATGTCCTGGTGTTCTTAGCATGAAAGATGCGGTCAATGAAAAATGCTTATATTCCAACGAAAAATCCGCGTTTTTCACTCCGCTTCGCCGTTCCCGAGGATGCGGCTCTGGTTGTCTCGTTTATGAAAAAACTTGGCACTTATCAAAAGATGCTGGAACACATAACCGCTACGGAAGAAGACCTAACCAAGCTATTGGCCGAGCGGCGAGGCGAGGCCATTTTTGGTGATTATGACGGGGAAACCATTGGTTTTATATATTTTTATCAGAATTCCTCTGCCTTCACCGGGCAGTCCGGATTGTATATCGATGGCTTTCTCGTCGATACCTCTTTTCGGGGCGGCGGGCTTGGCCGTATAATGCTGGCCTTCATGTCCAAACTGGCGCTTGAGCGCGGGTGCAGGCGTGTGGAATGGGGTTGTCTTGACTGGAACGATCAAGCCATAAAATTTTATCGGAGCATGGGTGCCTATAGCGTTGATGAAATGACCGTATTCCGTTTCGCTCCCGACCAACTCAAGAAAACCGCAGATCTATTCTAGCGCGAAACATCTCCCTACTTCGCCACCCCCGGCAGCCAGATCGTAAACACTGTCCCCTTGCCCAGCTCGCTATCCACCAGCATGCGCCCGCGATGCCGGTTGACCACATGCTTCACAATAGCAAGCCCAAGCCCAGTGCCTCCGACGGCGCGCGAACGCCCCTTATCCACCCGGTAAAACCGTTCCGTGAGGCGCGGAATATGCTCACGCGCAATCCCCGCCCCATCATCCGCCACCGAAATAACGACACCACCGGGCGCAAACCGCGTGTCAGGCGCCGCCGACGCTGCCAGCTTGATCTCCCCGCCACGCTTGCCGTATTTCAAGGCATTATCGAGCAGATTCGTAAACAACTGGGCGAGCTGGTCAGCATCGGCGGGAATTTTCGGCAAATCCGGTGGCACCTCCAGACGCAAGGTTACCGTCGCGTCGCGCAGCATCGGCTCCATTCCGGCGGCGATGCGCTCCAGAACCGGCGGCAGGTGCAAAACATCCTTCGGCGGCGAATGTTCCGATATTTCGATCCGCGAGAGCGACAGCAGATCCGCGATTACCCGCTGCATGCGCCCCGCCTGTTCGGCCATGATGCCGAGAAACCGCTGCTGCGCCTCCACATCATCGGCGGCTGGCCCACGCAATGTCTCGATAAAGCCGATCAAACTGGCCAGCGGCGTGCGCAACTCATGGCTGGAATTGGCCACAAAATCCGCGCGCGTCTTCTCCAGCGCGCGCTCGCGGGTACGGTCGTTCACCAGCATGTATACCGGCCCGCCCACCGGGATCATCGTCACCTCCAGGTCGCGCGCCACCGGGGCGGCCAGCACCATCTCGCGGCGCACCGGCAGCCCGTGCCCGGCCGCTTCGGCGAAGGCGGCGCGCATATCGGGGTGGCGCAGCAAGGCCGCCATCTCGCCGCCAAAGGCGCTCACCGCGCTGTCGTTGCGCCACAGCACCTTGCCCTCGCCATCCAGCTTCAGCAGCGGGTCGGGCAGGCGTTCGACCAATGCGCGGTCCTCGGCGGCCAGCGCCTGGTTGCGCAGCCGGGCCAGGTGCTCGCTTTGCACCAGCCGCACCGCCTCCTCGCCCAGGGCGCGCATGCCCGGCACGAACAGCCCGCTCACATCGGGCAGGCTCTGCGGGTTGCTGCGTAAGGCGCGTAGCAGCCGGGTCATCACCACCAGGTCGCGCCCCAGCAACAGGCCGAACCCCGCCGCAACCAGGGCGTAAATGCCCCACGCAAGCAGCGCATGATCTGCGCGCAGGCGGCCGAAATCCGCGAGCAGGAAAAACATCAAAGCCGGCAGCGCCGCCAGTGCCAGAAAAAAGGCGACGGCGGCGGGCACGGCCTTTTCAGGCAGGCTCTCGGGCATCACTCCGGCGGCTGGTTAAGTGCCGCCGGCGCCGGCGAGGTAATAACCGGCGCCCCCTGGGCAATGGAGAATACCGCGAGGCCGCGCCGTGCCGTGCCATCGGGCCGCAGCACCACCAGCCCATCCGCCCCGGTGAACCCCGCCGGAGCGGTTAGCACAGCACTGGTATAGCCGCCGCCGCTCGCCGCCACACGCGCCAGGGCGGCGGCATCGAAGGCGACATCCGCGATGGCCGGGGGCGCGCTGCCATAGGCGGCCAGGTAACTGGCATCGAAGCTCTGCGCCGCCGCCGGGTCCGGAGCCGCGTACAGGGCGCCGACAAACATGCTCTGATGCGCCATATCCGCGGCGATGTTGGCCCAGGGCGTCGGCCCGAGCAGTTGCACCTGCGGCGTCAGCACGTCGTAATAGGGCAGGAAGTTCGCAATCTCGGCCAGCGTGGTCTCCCCGGTCTCGCCGATGAACAATGCATTGAAACTGGGCGGCGGGATCTGCTGGAGCCGCAATTCGCGCGCCTTGGCCCGCCCGGCCGCCGTGTTCAGCGCACGCGCCGCCTTGATCTCGTCCATCAGCCCCTGGCCACGATTGGCGAAATCGGAGAGCTGCTCCACCGCCTGGTTCACGCTGTTAAAGCCTGGCTCGTAATAGGTCACCTGCGCCGACGGCAGGCTAAGCGCCTGGGCCTGCGCGGCAATGGCATCGCCAAGCTGGTGGCCGTAATCATTATCCGGCAGCAAGGCCGCCAGCCGCGTGCGTCCGGCATCGGCGGCGTCCTGCACCACGCGCTGTACCGATTGCGCCGCTGTAACGCCAAGGGGCCACACGCCGGGCTGGGCCAGCGTCGCATCATTGGTGAAGGGCAGCATGTTCACCCCGGCCGCCTTGGCTATCGGGATAACCCCTTGCGTCTCGGGCGAGGTCAGCGGGCCGATGATGATACCATCGCCCGCCTGCAGTCCGGCCTCGGCGGCGGCGGCGGCCCCCGCCGCATTGCCCCCCGTATCACGGATGTCCAACCCGGGCGAGCTGCCCGCCGGCACCGCCAGTTTGGCGGCATTCGCCAGCACCTGGCCCACGGGGGCGAGCGGCCCGCTGAGCGGCAGCAGGAGCAGAATATTGCCGGTGGTCTTGCCATAGGCGCCGGGAATAGGCTGGCCCGGCAGCGGCACCAGCGCCTGTGGCACGCCCGGGTTGAGCCCGGGGCCGGAGACCTGACCGGCACAGCCGGCAAGCGCCAGCGTGGCACCCGCCACAATAAGGTGTAGACGCAGGTATGAACCAAGACCCGGCCAGCGGTGACACGCAAGACTTAACACTACAGCCCTCCTCTGCCGGGAACCTGGCATTACCCGCCCTTGTGCTGGTTTCCACCCCGATCGGCAACCTTCAGGATTTTTCACCCCGCGCCAAGCAGGCTCTGGCCAGTGTGGACGTTATTTTATGTGAAGATACAAGAACAAGTAGCACATTATTGCGCGCCCACGGCATCCCCACACGCACCCAGGCGCTGCACGAGCATAACGAGCAGGCACGCATCCCGGCGCTGATCGAGTCGATGCGGAGCGGCGCCCACTACGCGCTGATTTCGGATGCCGGCACGCCGCTGGTATCCGACCCCGGCTACCGGCTGGTGCGCGCCGCCATTGCCGCCGGGCTGCGGATTTCTGGTATACCAGGGCCTAATGCGGCACTGCTCGCCCTCACTTTGTCCGGCCTGCCGCCCCACCCGTTTTTATTCTCAGCCTTCCTGCCGGTTAAATCCGGCGCCCGCCAAGCCGCCCTGGCAGGCTTGCGCGCCGCGGAAATGGCCGGGCTCTCCGCCACGCATATCTTCTACGAAGCACCGCACCGCCTGGCGGAATTCCTTGCCGATGCCGCAGCCGTGCTGGGCGCCCGTGAGGCCGCGGTGTGCCGCGAGCTGACCAAGCATTTCGAGGAAGTGCGGCGCGGCTCGCTCGATGAACTTAGCCGCCATTACGCGGCGAACCAGGCCCGGGGTGAGATCTGCATCATCATCGCACCAGCCGGCGCGGAAGCGGCGACGGCCGAGGATCTGGACACCGCCTTGCGCACCGCTCTAGCCGGCATGAGCGTAAAAGACGCCGCCGCCGCCGTGGCCACCGCCACGGGGCTGCCCAAGAAGCAGGTCTACCAGCGCGCGCTGGAGTTGGGGCGGGCCGCCAAGGCCTGAAGCCCGGGCAATCTCAGGGAAACAAACGCCCCGTCTCCCAGCCCTCACTTGCCTTGGTGAATATCAGCCGGTCGTGCAGGCGGTAATCAATCCCCTGCCAGAATTCGAAATATTCCGGCGCCAGCCGCCAGCCGCCCCAGAAATCAGGACGCGTCACCTCCCGGCCCGTAAACCGCGCCTCGGTCGCGCGAATCCGCTCCTCGAACAGCTCGCGCGAGGCCAGCGGGCGGGATTGTTCGGAGGCCCAGGCGCCGATCTGGCTCAGGCGCGGCCGGGTGACGAAATATTCATCGGCCTGCGCACCGGGTATCTGGCTCACCGCGCCCTCGATGCGAATCTGCCGCTGCAGGCTCTTCCAATGGAACAGCAACGCCACGTTATGGCACCCCGCAATGTCTCGCGCCTTGCGCGAGTCGAGATTACCGAAGAACACGAAACCCTGCTCATCCCAATGCTTCAACAGCAATATCCGCGCCGCCGGGCGGCCTTCGGGGCCCACCGTCGCCACCGTCATGGCATTGGGGTCGCTGGGCTCGCTGCCCTGGGCCATGGCGAACCATTCGCCGAATTTCGTAAAGGGGGACTCGCTCATGAACAAAACTCCGGGTGCCCGCGCTCTTGATCGCGTGCCAGACTCTATGCCACCACCAGGGTTGAGAGACGATAGCCCCACGGAGATAGCCGCAATGCCAGACACAGAAACCCAACTCGTCCCGCCGCGCGGCACGCTGATGGCGGGCAAGCGCGGTCTCATCATGGGGGTCGCCAATAACCGCTCCATCGCCTGGGCCATCGCCCAGGCCGTCGCGGCACAGGGCGGCGAGGTCGCCTTCACCTATCAGGGCGAGGCGCTGGAAAAGCGGGTCCGCCCGCTCGCCGCCTCCATCGGCTCCGATTTTCTGCTGCCCTGCGATGTCGCCGACGATGCCGCCATGGACGACGCCTTCGCCGCCCTGGCCAAAAAATGGGACAAGATCGACTTCCTCGTCCACGCCATCGGCTATGCCGATAAAAACTTCCTGCGCGGCCGTTTTGTCGACACACCCCGGGATGTGTTCCTCCAAGCCCTTGATATATCCTGCTTCTCCTTCGCCGCCGCCGGCCAGCGCGCCGCCGCCATGATGCCCAATGGCGGCGCCCTGCTTACCCTCACCTATCTCGGCGCCGAGCGCTGGGTGCCGCATTACAACGTCATGGGCGTCGCCAAGGCGGCGCTCGAAGCCTCGGTGCGTTACATGGCCGCCGATCTCGGCCCCGACAATATCCGCGTCAACGGCATCTCCGCCGGCCCCATCAAAACCCTGGCGGCCAGCGGCATCGGCGATTTCAGCTACATCATGAAATGGAACAAGTATAACGCGCCGCTGCGCCGCAATGTCGAGCTGGAGGAGGTCGGCGGCGCCGGGCTTTACATGCTCTCCGACCTGTCCAAGGGCGTCACCGGCGAGATCCACCACGTCGATTGCGGTTACAACATCAACGGCATGAAAAACCCGGACGCGCCGGACCTCACGATCGTCAGCGATTAAGAGCCCCGGTCCATGTCCCACAACACGTTCGGCCACCTGTTCCGCGTCACCACCTGGGGCGAAAGCCACGGGCCCTCCATCGGCGCGGTGGTGGATGGCTGCCCGCCCGGCCTCACGCTGTCCGAGGCTGATATCCAGCCCTATCTCGACAAGCGCCGCCCCGGCCAGTCGCGTTTCACCACACAGCGCCAGGAGGCCGACCAGGTACGTATCCTCTCCGGCGTGTATGAGGGCCGCACCACCGGCACGCCCATCTCACTCTTCATCGAAAACACCGACCAGCGCTCGAAAGACTACGCCGATATCGCAGCAAGATACCGGCCCGGCCATGCCGATATCACCTATGACATGAAATACGGCCATCGCGACCCGCGCGGCGGCGGGCGCAGCTCGGCACGCGAAACCGCCATGCGTGTCGCCGCAGGGGCCATTGCGCGCAAGGTGCTCGGGCCGCAAGTGGTCATTCGCGGCGCCATGGTGGCGCTGGGGGCGCATCATGTCACCCCAGCCCGCTGGGACTGGGCACAGGTCGCACAGAACCCATTCTTCTGCCCGGACGAGATCGCCGCCTCCGCCTGGGAGGGCATTCTCGACGGTATCCGCAAGGAAGGGTCTTCCATCGGCGCCATATTACAGATCGAGGCGCAAGGCGTACCGCCCGGCCTCGGCGCGCCGCTCTATGCCAAGCTCGACGCCGATATCGCGGCCGCGCTGATGAGCATCAACGCCGTGAAGGGTGTGGAAATCGGCGAGGGTTTCGCCGCTGCCGCCTTGCGCGGTGAGGATAATGCCGATGAGATGCGCATGCAGGACGGGCAGATCGGCTTCCTCTCCAATCACGCCGGCGGGATACTGGGCGGCATCGCCACGGGCCAACCCATCGTCGCGCGGTTTGCCGTCAAGCCGACCAGCTCCATCCTCACCCCCCGGCAAAGCGTGAGCGCCACGGGCGAGGATGTGGAGGTGGTCACCAAAGGCCGCCACGACCCCTGTGTGGGCATCCGCGCGGTGCCGGTGGGCGAGGCCATGCTGGCCTGCGTGCTGGCCGACCACCTGCTCCGCCACAAGGCGCAAGGCCGGGCCTGAGCGGCACCACCCCGCTTGCCCCGGCAGGTTTGATACCCTACGCTTCCCTCGTGATAAAACGCATCCCAAGAGATGCCGCGACGAGGAGCAGAAAATGTCCGGATTAAAAGGCAAGCGCATATTGGTAACCGGGGCAAGCGGCCTCGTCGCTTTTCCCGTGGCCCGGGAACTCGCCCGGGATAACGAGGTCTTCGCCGTCGCGCGCTGGTCCGATCCTGCGCAGAAAAAGCTGATAGAAAAGACCGGGGCACAGCCGGTAACCTTCGACATGGCGAATGAGGACCTCTCGGTCTTGCCCAAAACGGTCGATGTGGTGATTAATTACGGCGTCCTGCCCTTTCCGCACAAGGACAGCTTCAGCGTCAACACCGCCGCCGCCGGCCGACTGGCCCGGCGTTATCGTGAGGCGGAAGCCTTCGTCCATGGCAGCACCGGCTCGGCCTATGAATACCAAGGCGAGCGGCCGCTCAAAGAGGAAGACCCTTACGGGCTACATGCCTCCATCGAAATGTACGCGACCAGCAAGATCGCCTCGGAATTCCTGCTGCAGCACCTCAGCGTGGATTACGCCCTGCCGGTGACGATCGTGCGCATCTTCACCTTCTACGGCCCGCGCGGCGGCGCCGTGACCCAGCGTATCGACCAGGTCGCGCGCGGCCTGCCCGTGAGCATCTATCCGGGCTTCAAGAATATCTCCACACCGCTCTACGAGGATGACTACGTGGAAAAGACCATCGCCGCGGCGGGCATCGCCAAGGTCGGAGCTGAGACCGTCAATGTCGGCGGCACCGAGCCGGTGACCATTCAGGAATACTGCCGGATGGCCGGGGAGATTCTCGGCCGCGAGCCGATTTTCGTCGAAAACAGCCGCGCCTGGCCAATCTGGGCGGATACCACCAAAATGGTGAAGCTGCTCGGGCCGAACAAGGTTTCGATGCGCGAGGGCATCCGCCGCACGATCGAGCTGGCGGATCAGCGCATCGGCGGCGCTCACCATGTCGTCGGCACGCCGGCCCTCTCGGAGTAACCCCGGTTAAATGATCACCTTCATCGCCCATGTCCGGGTGAAGCCCGAAAATGTCCCGGCCTATGAGGCGCTGATGACGCATGTGCGCGATTCCTCGCGCGCCAACGAGCCCGGAATCGTCTATTACGATTTCGGCAAAAGCGCCGAAGAGCCGGAGGTTTATTGCGTCATCGAGGTCTACCGCGATGCCGCCGCGCATGCCGCGCACATGGAAACATCATGGGTCAGGGATTCAATCCCGGAATCCCGCCGCCTGGTCGATGGCGGCTTCAACATAAGGCAATATGTCAGCCCCGGCACCGCCCCCGCGGTACGGCGCATGCAGGAGCGTGAGGATGACTGAAAACAACTTACCCACCGGGCTGGAACTGCTGCTCGAATTGCAGGCGATTTACGAGATGAAAGGCCGGCGCGACCATGCCGTGGACCGCAAGGACTGGGATACCTACGCCGCCCTGCACACGGATGACTACGTCGCCATGTCGATCGGCACGGCGCCGATCATAGGCGGGCGCGCCGCGGCAAAGCAACTCGCGGTGCAGATGGCGAATGTGACCACCGTGCATCATTGCCATACCCCGGTGATTGAATTCCAGGACCGCAACAACGCAACCGGCGTGTGGGCAATGGAAGATAACCTATTCTGGATCCGCAACGGCGAGAAGCAGTGGCTGCGCGGCTTCGGCTTCTATCACGAGACCTATGTAAAAGGAGCCGACGGCAAATGGCGCTTCCGCTACCGCAAGCTCGAACGCACCCATGCCGAGACTTCACCCGGCGCACAGGTCATCGCCGCCGATTTCTCGGGTGAGAACGCGCTGATGGCGGCTGGATGAAACCCCTGACCCAGAGCGGAAAAACACCTTGAACGATTTTGTGGTTGAACCCGTGCTCGATGCGCAGGCCGAACTCGGCGAACATCCGGTCTGGTCGGATACGCAACAATGCCTGTACTGGCTCGACATCGAACGGCGGACGCTGAACCGTTTCGATCCGCGCAGCGTGGAGAATACCTCATGGCCGCTGCCCGCGCGCCCTGGCTGCTTCGCCTTCCAGGCGGATGGCAATATGGTACTCACTGCGGCTGACGGCATCTATGCGTTCGATTTCGCAACCGGCAAAGCCACGCTGCTCCACGCCCCGCCGCATGACCCCGCCGTGATGCGCTTCAATGACGGGCGTTGCGACCGCCAGGGCCGGCTCTGGTGCGGCACCGTGCGCACCGATATGGGCATGGATAATACCGGCGATAATGCCTATTATCGGTTCGACGAGCGCGGGCTCGTGAAGATGCTGACCGATGTCGGCCTCACCAACGGCACCGCCTTCAGCCCGGATGGCCGCACCATGTACCGTGCCCAGACCGAGACACGGCAGATTTTCGCCTATGACTATGACACAGCGACAGGCACCCCCACCGGCCAGCGCCTGTTCGCAACGGTCCCCGGGGAATACGGCATGCCGGACGGTGCCACGGTCGATGCCGAGGGCGGCTACTGGGTGGCGCTATCCGCACCGCCCGGCACCAGGCCGTTCGGCGGCGTGATGCGCTTCACCCCGGGCGGCGCGCGCGATATTTATATCGAACTGCCAATCCCCTTCGTGACCATGCCGGCCTTTGGCGGCGCCGATCTGGCAACCCTCTATCTCACCACCGCCAGCCTGGCGGCCTTCATGCCCGATGGCGTTCCCCCCCATGCCGGCAGTATTTTCGCCGTGCGGACAGGGTTTCGCGGCGCGCCCGAAACGCATTTTCGCGGCGGCCCGTTACACGAACCCATCCCGTAACACCGACCAGCCCGGCGGCTTAGCAAAGTGGCTATGCTAACGCAGCGTCCGGAAGGCATCGCGCAGTTCGTCCACGAACATCGCCGGCTGCTCAAAGGCCGCGAAATGCCCGCCTTTATCCAGCTCACGCCAATGGATCAGCTGCGGAAACCGGCGCGCCGCCCAACGCCGCGAGGACCTGAAAATCTCGCGCGGGAAAATGCTGCACCCCACCGGCACATCCACCCGCCGCGCGGTAAAACTCCATAAACTCTCCCAGTACAGCCGCGCCGAGGCCGCCGCGTTGCCCGGCAGCCAGTACAGCATGATATTGTCCAACATCTCATCCAGGCTCAGCACATTGCGCGGGTCGCCATCGCAATCGGCCCATTCGGCGAATTTTTCGTAAATCCACATGGCCTGGCCCGCCGGCGAATCGGTAAGCCCGTAGCCCAGGGTCTGCGGCCGGGTCATCTGCTGACGGGCATAGGCGTTGCCCTCCTTGCGGTAGCGCTTCTCCGTCGCCAGCGCCGCCTGCTCGGCCGGTGTGATATCCGCCATATCCTCCGGCGCCGGGCTGGTCAGCACCTGGTTCAGGTGAATCGCCCGCAGTTCCGGCGGCGCGAGCATGGCGATCTCCGTGGTCACCCCGGCACCCCAGTCGCCGCCTTGCGCGACGAATTTTTCATAGCCGAGTCGGCGCATCAGCACGATCCACGCGCGCGCAATCCGCTCCAACCCCCAGCCCGGCCCTGCGGGACGGTCCGAGAAGCCAAAGCCCGGCAGAGACGGCGTTATGACATGAAACGCATCCGCGGCCCGGCCGCCATGCCACGCCGGGTCCGTCAGGGGAGCAAAAACCTTGTGGAACTCGATCACCGAGCCCGGCCAGCCATGTGTCAGCAGCAGCGGCAGCGCATCCGGCACGGGGGAACGTATGTGCAGGAAATGAATACCGAGCCCATCGATGGTGGTGCGGTACTGGCCAAGCCCGTTCAGCATCGCCTCGCAGCGCCGCCAGTCATACTGGTGCGCCCAATAGGCGCAAACCTCGCGCGCCACGGCCAGGCTCACGCCCTGGCTGGCATCGGTCTCGCGCTCCGGCCAGCGGGTGCGTGCCAGGCGCTCGCGCAGATCGTCCAGCAGCGCCGCCGGCACATCGAGATGCAGGGGCAGAATCTCATCGCCTTGCGGCAAAGGGAGCTGATAAACGCCGGTCATCGCCCGATCATAAGCGCCTCGGCCCCAGCGGCTTGACGCCACATGCCATATCGCTTGAAGCTGGCCGCAGACGGAGGGCACCATGATCATCAATATCTGTTTCGGCACGCGGGACCTCGCGCGGGGCGCCGCCTTCTACGACGCCATCGCCCAGGAAATGGGGCTGGCGCGCTATATGGAAACCGACAAGGCCATAGGCTGGCGCAACCCGGCCATGGGCATCGGCCTCGCGATAACCTTGCCGTTTGACGGCAACGAGGCAAGCGTGGGCAACGGCACCATGGCCACGATAGGGGCCGCCAACGCCGCCCAGGTCGACCGTATTCACGCCATCGCCCTCACTTTGGGCGGCCGGGATGAAGGCGCGCCCGGCCTGCGCGCCAATGGTTTTTATGCCGCCTATTTCCGCGACCCGGACGGCAACAAGCTTAATGCCGTGGCTTTGGGTTAAACCGTCAGGCCGGCAGGCAGTTGGCCGCTGCCGGCGCCACCACGAATGGCTCCACGCTGGCGAGCGCGCGCGCCACATACTCATCTTTCTGGCCCACCGGCGCCACGTAATGCATCGCCGCAACCGCATCCGCGCGTCCGGCCCCACGCAGCAAAAGCCATACGGCCAGGTATTGCGAGGCGAGGCATCCGCCGGCAGTGGCTACATTTCCCTCGGCATAAAAGGGCTGGTCCAGTACCTTAACGCCCGCCTCGATCACCCAGGGCCTGGTCGTCAGGTCCGTGCAGGCCGGGCGATCACCCAGCAGCCCCAGTTTCGCCAGTAGCAGCGTGCCCGAACATTGCGCACCGATGAGCTGGCGTGCCGGGTCAAGCCTAATCCTGCCCAGCAGCGCCTCATCTCGCGCGACATCCCGCGTATGGATACCGCTGCCAAACAATACGGCGTCCGCCTCGGCGGCGAATTCAAGACCGCGCTGCGCCTCAATCATCACGCCGTTCATCGATGTCACACACGGCGCGGGTGCGACGATATGCGCTTTCCAGCCTTTGGCCGCCATGCGGTTCAATATTCCGGCGGCGATAAAGGAATCCAGCTCGTTGAACCCATCGAACGTTAGAATGGCGATCTGCATTTGTTACCCCGCAGAAATCGTCTCAATCCCGCCCATATAGGGAAGCAGCACGGCGGGGACGGTGATGGAGCCGTCCTCGTTCTGGTAATTCTCCAGCACCGCGATCAACGCCCGCCCGACCGCGACGCCGGAGCCATTCAGCGTATGCACGAATTCCGGTTTCTGCTCCGGCGGGCGGAACCGCGCATTCATGCGCCGCGCCTGAAACGCCCGCATGTTGGAGCAGGAGGAAATTTCCCGGTACGTGCCCTGCCCCGGCACCCAGACTTCGAGGTCAAAGGTTTTCGCCGCGCCAAACCCGGTATCCCCGGCGCAGAGCAGCACCCGCCGGTAGGGCAGTTCCAGCCGCTCCAGAATCACCTCGGCACAGCGCGTCATGCGCTCATGCTCGGCCTCGGAGGCCTCCGGCGCCACGATGCTGACCATCTCGACTTTCGAAAACTGGTGCTGACGCAGCATGCCGCGCACATCGCGCCCGGCCGAGCCGGCCTCGGAGCGGAAGCAGGGCGTCAGTGCCGTCAGCCGCCACGGCAGTTTGGCGCCCGGCAAAATCTCCCCCGCCGCCAGATTGGTCAGCGAGACCTCGGCGGTCGGGATCAGCCAACGGCCATCGGTGGTGGCGAACAGGTCCTCGGCGAATTTCGGCAACTGCCCGGTACCGAATACCGCCGCGTCATTCACCAGCAGCGGTGTCACGGTCTCGGAATAGCCATGCTCGCCAGTATGCACATCGAGCATGAACTGCCCCAGCGCCCGCTCCAACCTGGCCAGCGCGCCATGCAGCACGGTAAACCGGCTACCCGCGATTTTAGCAGCACCCGCGAAATCCATCAGCCCGAGCGCCTCGCCCAGCTCAAAATGCTGCTTTACCGCGAAGCCGAAATCACGCTTCGTCCCCCATTCCTTCTCAACCTTGTTGTCAGCCTCGTCGCGCCCCGCGGGCACCGCCGCATCCAGCAGGTTGGGGATTTTCGCCAGCGCGTCGCGCAGCAAAATATCCAGCCGCGGCACATCAGCCTCCAGCGCCTCACTCTCGCCGCGTATGCCGGAGGCCTCAGCCTCCAGCGCGGCGGTATCCAGCTTCGCCCGCTTGGCTTCGCCGATGCGCCTGGAAATGGCGTTGCGCCGCGCCTGCAAGGCCTCCGCCTCGGTAATGGCGCGACGGCGCTCCTCGTCAATTGCCAGCAGTTCATGGCTCAGCGGCAGTATGCCGCGCCGCGCGCAGGCGGCGTCGAAGCCGGCGGCATCCTCGCGGATCAGCTTTATATCATGCATTTTCAACCACCGGCTTGGGCTCCACCATGCGGACGGTGAAGAACGAAATTTCGAACAGACCGATCAGCAGCGCCGCCATCATGCACTGGCTCGGCACATCGGGCGGCGCCAGCACCGCAGCCATCACGAAGCAGCCGACATAGGCGTAGCGCCGGTATTTCTTCAAACCGGCCGAGGTGACGATACCGACCTTGCCAAGCAAGGTAAGCAGCACGGGTAATTCGAACGAGAGCCCGAAGGCGAAGATCACCTTCATCGTGGTGTTCAGATAGTCGCTCACCTTGGCCATGAGGGCGATCTGGACATCCGCCCCTGGCGTGGTGTTCTGAAAGGACAGGAAGAATTTGAACATCACGGGGAAGAACCCGTAATATGCCACCGCCCCGCCGGCGAAAAACAGCACGGGCGTGACGATGAGGAACGGCAAAAGCGCGCGGCGCTCCTTTTTGTAAAGTCCCGGCGCCACGAACAGCCATATCTGCGTGGCCACCACGGGGAAAGAGATAAACGCGGCGGAAAACGCCGCGATCTTCACATAGGTGAAAAACGCCTCGAACAGCGCCGTGTAGATCAGCTCCGGCTTCTCGCCGCGCGCCTTCAGCGCATGCGCCAGCGGCGCCGCCAGAAAATTATACAGTACAGGCGCGAAATGGTAGCAGACGATGAAGGCCAGCACGAAGGTCGCAACCGACCACACTAGGCGCTTGCGCAATTCGGCCAGATGCTCAAGCAGCGGCATTTCCTTGTCGTTTATCTCGTCTCCCTGGATCTCTTCTTCCGGGGCGGCATCTGGCGCGGTATCGCCGGTCTCAGCATTCATGTCTCAGTACCCCCAACGCTTGGTGCCCGGGGGCAGAATGGCGGGCACGGGCGCCTTGCGGGCGGCCTCAGGCGGAATGATGCTCGGCGCATCCGGCGGCGCCTCCACCACCTCGGCGGGCGGCGTGAAATCGGTGCCGGGCACCTTGGCCATCAGCGCATCCATATCCTTGATGCTGGCGCGCAGCAGCCCATCCGAGTCGAGCGTCTTGGCCAGAGCCGCCGGAAGCGTTCGGTGGATGCTGGCGGCTTTTCTGATATCCCCAGCGACATCGGCAATATTCGCCTCGCGCATCATCTCATCGATATGACCCTGGAATTCCGAGGCCATGGCGCGCGCCTTCTTGATCAGCCCGGTAATCGTGCGAATCGCCACGGGAAAATCCTTGGGCCCGATGACGATCAACGCCACGGCCAGGATGATCCCGATCTCGCCCCACGAAAATCCAAACATTATACCAACCCAAGCATGCCCGCTTGCTAGCAGGGTCTTAAGGCTCAGGCAAAGCCGTTGCCCGGCGGTTTAACCCTATGGCGGCAAAGCGGCCATGATGCGCGCCAGATTGCTATCCCGCACGCCGAGTTCGCGCAGATGCGCCACCGTGTTTTCCAGATATTCCCGGCAGGTGCCAAGCTCGCCGCAGCCGCTGGCGATGAGCACCGCCGTCTCGGCCACCGAGAACGCCCTGGTATAGCGCGGATGCGCGGGGTTGATAACGAAAGTAAGCGCGCGGAATTTGCCACCTTTCACCACGCTGGCGGCCTCGGCGCAGGATTCCAGCGTCACCCAGCGGGCATTATAGGCGCCGCCGAACATCTCGCGCTGCCAGAGCAGTCCCAGCTCCTCCCGCACCTGGGCGGCGGCGATGCGAAAGGCGACGCCACGGCAGGCGCCGCCCTGGTCCAGGGCCAGCATCAGCCCCGGGGTTCGCGGCGTGCCCCGCCCAACATAGATTTTAAGACAAAACCGCCTGTGCCAGCCGCGCAGCAAGGCGCAGGCACGCTCAGCATGGTTAAAAGCCGGGTTCCAGATCAGCGAGCCGTAGCCGAACACCCATAAATCCTCGGCGGTATCATGCGCGCTCAGTATGGCATCGAGGAGTTCGGCCATCTCGGCCTCACTGCGCCAGCGCATATCGGGGTGGATGGCCGCATGCCGGCGCTGAAATTCGGTCAGGCTACCATCCACCAAGGCCTCCCGCGTGATCTTCATGGCGCCGAATCGGGCGCCGGCTCAGGCTCCGAATCGGGTAGCGACTCGGCCGAATCGGAGGTCGATTCTTCGAGTCGCGGCGTCAGCACTGGCGGCGGGTCCTTCAATGCCGGGCCTGTCGGGTCGATCAGCAATTCCTCGCGCCGCGGCATGTCACGTAGATCATTCAGGCTGAAATGTGCCAGAAAAGCCGGGGTGGTGCCCCAAAGCGTCGGCCGGCCCGGGGTTTCCTTACGACCTTTTGGCGTCACCAGCCCATTCTCCAGCAACAGGTCCAGCGTGTTCTGCGAGAGTGCGGCGCCGCGTATCTCTTCGACCTCAGGCCGGGTAACGGGCTGATGGTAGGCGATGATCGCCAGCGTCTCCATCGCCACACGCGGCAGACGGCGCGGCAGTTCGACCACCTTGCGTAAATACGGCGCCACATCCGGCGCGGTACGGAACTGCCAGCCGCCACCCACCTGCACGAGGTTGACCCCGCGCCCGGCATAAGTCCGCGTGAGTGCCGCCATCACGGCATCGACATCCGCCGCCTCAGGCAGGATCTGCGCCAGCACGCGCGGCGTCACGGCCGTGGTGGCTGCGAATACCACCGCCTCGGCCAGCCGCAGGGCTTCCATCATCACGCCGTTGCCCGCTTCGCCTTCAGCCTCACTCATCGCTTGCGCCCCATTCCGCCCTCTGGCTCCGTATCAATATGGGGCCGAATTTCTCATTCTGCCGCAAATGCAGACGGCCATCTTTCGCCATTTCCAGCCCGGCGATCAAGGTCGCCGAAATCGCGGCGCGGCGCGGAATACCATCTTCCAGCCCCTCGGGCAGAAAATGTTCGAGGCTCGACCAGTCGGGCAGCGAGCCGAGCAGGCGGGAGAGCCGCTCCAGCGCGTTCTGCACGGAAAAATACAGCATCGGCTTTGGCCTGTATTGCAGCTTTGCCCCCGCCCGGCGCCGCGCCGCGAGATAGGCCGAAAGCAGGCCGGACATCTCAAGCCGTAATCTGCTCCGGTCGGTTTCCGTAAACGCCTCGGGGATGCCGCGGGCAAACACATCCCAGCCGAGCTGCGGTCTGGCCCCCAGCCAGGCGGCCGCCTGGCGCATGGCCTGCAGGTCGATCAACCTGGCCTGTAAAATCTCGGCAGCGGTCTCGGCATCCTCCGGCTCCCCAAGCTGCGGCACCAGCAGGCGGGATTTCAGCCAGGTGAGCCACGCCGCCATCACCAGCCAATCCGCCGCCAGTTCCAGCCGCACCCGTCGCGCCCCCTCGATTACGGCGAGAAACTGTTCGACCAGCGCCAGGATGGAGATTTTCGCAAGATCGACCTTCTGCGCCCGCGCCAGTTCCAGCAGAAGATCGAGCGGCCCCTCAAAGCCTTCAAGGTGCAGGACAAGCGCCTCAGTTTCCAATATTATTCCCCGTAAGCATCAGCACGATCCGTAGACCATAAGGCAAAATCCGAGCCATGGCCTCCTGAAACGGGTCAAACCTCAGCCCAAATTGCTGCAATAGCACGGGCAGGATAAAAATGAGCAGAAACACCAGCATTATCCCCATGCGCTCGGCCTTAGCCAGGCGCATGGCGAGTGGCAGCGGCAAAACCCCGACGGCGATGCGTCCGCCATCCAGCGGGGGCAGCGGGATGAGGTTAAAAATTCCTATTACCAGATTGATTTCAATGAAAAATACAAGCGCATCAAGCCCCATGCCGCCATGCAGGGCCAGGCCGGCGAGCAGTGCCAGGATGAAATTGCTCGCGGGCCCCGCAAGCGCCACGATGGCCATGAGCCGGCGCGGGTCACCCCTACCCTTTAACCGCAAATTCATAGGGTTAACCGGCACCGGCTTGGCCCAGCCATAAATGAACACGACATGGCCGATACTCGCGATCTGGCCGATGGCGAGCATCAAGGGCAGCACCACGCTGCCAAACGGGTCGATATGTTTCAGCGGATTAAGCGTCAGCCGCCCCGCATCCCTGGCGGTCTCGTCACCAAACAGATGTGCGACATAGCCATGCGCGACCTCATGCAGCACCATGGCCGGGATGAGCAGCAGCAGATACAGCAGGCCGCCGCTCATAGCGCCTCCAATATCTGCCGGTTGCCGGGAAAATCTCCCGGGCAGTACAGCGCCACGTCGCAGCCCGCCGCCAGCGCGGCCAGCGCGCGCGCGCGCGGCGTGCCGGAAAGCGCGTGCATGGCGAGATCATCCGACATCAACTGGCCAGTGAAGCCGATGACGCCACGAATGATTTTTTCGATGACAACCGGCGAAATTGTCGCGGGCCGTTCCACATCCCATTGTTCATAAACGATATGTGCCGTCATCGCCCAGGGAAGATCGCGGTTCATCATGAAGGGCAGATGGTCATGGATATCGTTCACGGCCACGCGCGGCAGGGCCAGATGGCTGTCGAGCAGCGCGCGGCCATGGCCGGGTATATGCTTCATCACAGGCGTCACGCCCGCCTCCATGATGCCGCGCGCAACACATCCGCCCAGCGCGCCGGCCCAGGCGGCGGCACTGCCAGCCATTCCCGTCTCCACATCCTCAACCCAACCCGTGCCGGCAATGGCGCGGTCACCGATGATCGAGTTGGCACCCTCGATATGCAGGTCGAGCACAGGGGCGGCGGTCATGGTGAAGCCCACCTCGCGGACCATGGCGCCGAGCGCGCCGCCATGCGCGTAGGCCTGCTCCCTGGTCCGCAGCGTGCCGGCCGGGGGCAGTGCCGGCCAATGCGGCGGACGCAGCCGGGCCACACGGCCACCCTCCTGATCGACCATGAGAACGGCGTCCGGTGGCAGGATGGACTTAAGTTCATCATTTAGATCAGACAGTTGTGCCACACTCTCGATGTTGCGACTGAACAATATAACGCCGCGCGGGGCATGGTCGCGGAGCAGCGACCGCTCATCTGCGGTGAGGACCGGGCCGGCAATACCGAGAATGACCGGCTTCACCGCACCACCATGCAACCAGCGCCTTTCGCGACAAGCTGGGTGCAGAAAGCCTGGGCCGCGGCGGCGGTGGCAAAACCGCCGAGGCGCACGCGCCAGATCGAATTGCCGTTGACCACCGCGGGCACGATGACCGGGGATTTACCCCCCAGAAAATCCGGAAATTTATGCTGCAGGCTGCTCCACGCGGCTTCCGCCCCACCCTCATCGGCCAAGGCAGCAAGCTGCACCTCGGCCCCGCCACTCTGCGCCGGCGCCACCAGCGGCACAGAGGCGGCGGCGGCCAGAGCAGCCGCTTCGGGCGCCGGACTCGCGGGCGGCGCGGGAGCTGACTCGGGCGGCGCCACGGCATTCAGCCCGGCCGCCTGATCGAGTTGGGCAATATTCGGCATCGCCGCCTGTGGCGCGAGCTCCGGTACCCCGGTGCTGCCCATCTCACCGGACATGATAGGCACATCAGCCCCCGGCACGATGAGCCCGCCAGGGGTGGTGGGAGCGATACGCAATGGCGTGGCCGGGGGCTGGATGACCGGCGGCGGACCGAACGCGCCGCCATGGAAGCCGCTATAGATGACGGTGATGACGATGATGACCAGAGCGGCCGCACCGGCCGCCATGGCCATGCGGCCAATCGCGGGGTCCAGCCTTTGCCCGCGCGCGCGCTGCGGCTGGTAGAAAAAATCCTCTTCCCCGTCCTGAGCCAAGCCTAGCGCATCTCCTCAACCGGTGTAACGCCGAGTACCGCGAGACCTGAACGAAGCACGATGGCGGTGGCCGCGACAAGGGCGATTCGCGCCGCCGATTCGGCGGGCTTGTCCGCCTGGAGAAAACGCAGCGCCGTATTGTCCCGCCCGGCATTCCACAGCGCGTGAAAATCGCCCGCCAGCTCGAACAGGAAGAAGGCAACACGATGCGGCTCGCGCGACTCGGCTGCCTGTTCGACGAGTCGCGGCCAGGTGATGAGGCGGCGGATGAGAGCCAGCTCCTCCGGCGCGGTCAGGCTGGCAAGATCGGCACCCGCATGCACCGGCGGGGCCGCGCGCAGCACCGAACGGCAGCGGGCATGGGCGTATTGCACATAGAAAACCGGATTCTCGCGCGTCTGCGCCACGGCGGCGTTGAGGTCGAAATCCATCTGCGCGTCGGATTTACGCATCAGCATGATAAAGCGCACCGCATCCGGCCCGACCTCGTCGATAAGGTCGCGCAGCTCCACGAAGGTTCCGGCGCGCTTGCTCATGCGGACCGGCTCGCCATCCTTCATCACCCGCACGATCTGGCACAGCACGATATCGAGTCGCGCCGATTCGTTACCCGCCAGCGCCTTCACCGCCGCCTGCATGCGCTTCACATAGCCGCCATGGTCGGCGCCCCACACATCGATCATCGCCGCGAAACCGCGCGCCATTTTATCCGCATGGTAGGCGATATCGTTGGCGAAATAGGTGAACGAGCCATCCGATTTGCCGATGGGCCGGTCCACGTCATCGCCGAAACCGGTGGCGCGGAACAGTTCCTGCTCGCGCGGCTCCCAATCCTCGGGCGTCTTGCCTTTCGGCGGCTCCAATATGCCGCGATAAATCAGCCCCTTATCGCGCAGGCTTTGCAAACCCCGGGCGACACCGCCGCCTTCCACCAAAGCGCGCTCGGAGGAAAAAACATCATGCACCACACCCAGCGCGGCGAGATCCTCCTTCACCAGCTCCAGCATTCTGGCCACGGCGAAATCGCGGAACACCGGCAGCCAATTCCGCTCCGGCGTTTCGGCGAACGCATCGCCATATTGCCGCGCCAGCGCCGCGCCGACGGGGATGAGATACGCCCCGCCATATTGCATGCCGCCCGGCACCGTCTCGATATAGGCTTCGGTTGAGAGTTTCAGCGCTTCGAGGTAGCGGACATAGACGGAGCGGGCCAAGGCGATGACCTGCGCCCCGGCATCGTTGACATAAAACTCCTTCGTCACCTCATAGCCGGCCTTGCCCAACAGGTTTGCCAGCGCATCGCCCACCACCGCCCCCCGGCAATGGCCGACATGTAGCGGGCCGGTCGGGTTGGCTGAGACGTATTCCACATTGATCTTCTGGTGACGCGATGCACCCCGCCCGTAATTCTCGGCCTCCGCCAGAATGACCGGGATTTGCGCCAGCAGCAGACCGGGAGCCAGAGTGAGGTTCACGAAGCCCGGCCCGGCAGCCTCGGCCCGCAGAATCTCCTGCCGGGCGGCGAGGCGCTCCACCAAGGCCGCCGCGAGCTCGCGCGGGTTCTTGCCGGCCGGCCGGGCGGCGATCATCGCCGCGTTGCACGCCATGTCGCCATGGGTGGCATCCTTGGTCGGCGTAACCTCGATGCGGGCCAACAGCTCGGGCGCCAGCCCTGGTACGATGGCGGCGAATTCATCGAGCACGATGCCGCGCATGACGGCGAAAAGATTCTGTTCAGACATGCGGCACCTTCAGGCAGGGACGGCCGGGTCCGTCAACCGGGAAAATTCATCCAGCGCGTAACGATCCGTCATCCCGGCCACATAATCGCGCACCACCGCCGCTGCCTGCGCCGTATCGCCCTGCTTTCCGGCACGATCGCGCCAGTCATCGGGCAACAGCTCAGGGTGGTGCAACAGCAGGCTGGCCAGGGTTCTGGTCACATGCTGCGCCTTATGCGACTGCCGGTTAACGCGCCAGTGCCGGTACATCCGCGTGAACAGGAACTGCTTGAGCTTTATATTGGCCGTCCGCATCTCCTCCGAAAAGCCGATGACCGGGCTGGCGGCATGGCGGATGTCATCCACCGATTGCGGGCTGAGCGCGGCGATCCGGCGCCGGCTCTCGGTCAGCGCGTCATGCACCAGCGTGTTGATAACGGCGCGGCTCAGCTCATGGCGGATGCGGTTCTCCGCCGTGGTGAGGGCCTGCGCCGCGGCGGCGAGGTCGCCGATCACCGGCAGAGGGGCGAGATCCGCGAAGGTGAAAAGCCCGGCGCGCAGGCCATCATCGAGGTCATGGGTGTTGTAGGCGATATCATCGGCAAAGGCGGCGACCTGCGCCTCACCGGAGGTCTGGCTGTCGAGCCCGAGCGGGATTTGCGCATCATAGGCGGCAATGGTGGGCGGCGGGCGCTTCAGCGGGCCGTTATGCTTGGCCAGCCCCTCCAGCGCCTCCCAGGAGAGGTTCAGCCCATCAAACGCCGCATAGCGCTGCTCCAGCTGGGTTACGACACGGAAGGACTGGTCGTTATGGTCGAACCCGCCGAAATCCTTCAGCGCCTCGTCCAGCCCGGTCTCCCCGGCATGGCCGAAAGGCGGGTGGCCGAGATCATGCGCCAACGCCAGGCACTCGGTAAGGTCCTCATCGAGCCGCAAGGCGCGGGCCAAGGCGCGGGCGATTTGCGCCACTTCCAGGCTATGGGTCAGGCGGGTGCGGTAAAAATCGCCCTCGCGGGTGACGAAAACCTGCGTCTTGTACTGCAGCTTGCGGAAGGCGGAGCAGTGCACCACGCGGTCGCGGTCGCGCTGCCAGGGGCTGCGGTCATCCGAATCCGGCTGCGAATGGCAACGTCCGCGCGACTGGCCGACCGCGTATTGGGCTTTTTCCATGCCAAGGCTCTAACCCATGCGGCCCTTACCTCCAAGCACAGGCTGCCCTATATAGGGGCATGAGCTTTTCCATATCCGAGGCTGCGGCCAGCCGTGTGGCCGAAATAATATCCGCCGAGCCGGGCGCCCATGCGCTGCGCGTGGAAGTACTGGCCGGAGGCTGCTCGGGGCTGCAATACAAGTTCGACATCACGGATGCGGCGGCGGGCGAGGATGTGGTCATCACCCGCGGTGGGGCCACCGTACTGGTCGATCCGGTGAGCCTCGACTATCTCGAAGGTGCGGTGCTTGATTTCAGCGACGATCTGATGGGCGCGCATTTCACCGTAAAAAACCCGCAAGCGACCTCCTCCTGCGGCTGCGGCACGTCCTTTTCCGTTGATTAGGATCACCACCTGGAACGTGAATTCCGTGCGCATGCGCGAGACGCATGTGGCCTCGTTCCTGGAACGCGAAAAGCCGGATTTTCTGCTGCTGCAAGAAATCAAATGCGAGGCGCACCAGTTCCCCGGCCTGGCCTTCAAGGCTCTTGGCTACGACGCCGTGGTGGTCGGCCAGAAAAGCTATAACGGCGTGGCCATACTGCACCGCGCGCCTGTCGAGCTCGTGCATTCACGCCTGCCGGGCATGACCGAGGATGACGCCCATGCCCGCTACGTGGAGGTGCGTGCGGCGGGGCTGAATATCGGGAATTTATACCTGCCCAACGGCAATTCCGGCGGCGAGGCGGGCTATGCCTATAAACTCCACTGGATGGCGGCCCTGCGCGCCCGCGCCAGCGCGCTGCTGGCCGAGGATGCGGATTTCATCCTCGCCGGCGATTACAATGTCTGCCCCACCGATGCCGATTTCGCCCCCCGCGCCCTTTCCGCGGGCGATGCGCTGATCCGCCCTGAAACCCGCGCGGCATTCAACGCACTGCTGTTCACGGGCCTCACCGAGGCAATGCGCGCACTGCATCCGCAGGAGACAATCTACACCTTCTGGGATTACCAGGCCGGGGCATGGGACCGCAATTCCGGCCTGCGTATCGACCACGCTTTGCTCTCGCCGCGCCTCGCGGAACGCCTGGTTTCAGTGACCGTGCACAAAGATGAGCGGGCGAAGGCACAGCCTTCGGACCATGTGCCGGTTACGGTGGAGCTATCCGGCGGCTAAACGTGAAAACTCTCGCCGCAGCCGCAGCGGCCTTTTTCATTCGGGTTCTCAAACGTAAAGCCGCGCGTGAGCTTGTCTTCCCTGTAGTCCATCACCGTACCGATGAGGAACAGCGTCGCCTTGCGGTCCACCAGAAGTTTCAGCCCATGGCTTGAAACCGCCTCATCCGTCGCGGCGGGCTCATCCACCCAGTCCATCTGGTAGGACATGCCAGAGCAGCCGCGCGTGTTGACCGAAATGCGCAGCAATTTGCCCTCCTTGCCGGAGGCATAGAGTTTTTCCAGTCGTGAAGCAGCGGCATCGGTCAGCTGCATCAGCGGCGGCAATTCGCGGCGGGGTCTGGCGGGCGTTATGGTTGTGCTCATTTTCGGAACCTCAAAACATGTTCAGCGAGAGCCGGGCCTCTTCGCTCATCCGGCTGGGGTCCCAAGGCGGGTCCCAGACCGTATCGACGGTGACATCGCCAACGCCTTCAACCGCGGCGACGGCATTACGCACCATCTCGGGCAGTTCCTGCGCCGAGGGGCAGCCGGGTGCGGTCAATGTCATCTCGACCTTCACATCACCGGCAGGCGCGATCTCCACGGCATAGATCAGGCCGAGTTCATAGATGTTCACTGGAATTTCCGGATCAAACACCGTGCAGATGGCATTGATCACGGCTTCTTCCGAAACATGCGCCGGGGTTTCCCCATCCGGTGTCCAGCTTGTAACGGGGATCATTTTTTCGGTCTCAGACATTTGCGAGTGCCTCTTCCAGCGCACGCCAAGGCAAGGTGGCGCAGCCGATGCGGGAGGGAAATTCAGAAACCCCGGCCAGCGCGTTAAGCTCGCCAAGGCTTGGGTCAGCTTCACCCGTGGTTACAACCCTGGTGAAATTTTTGGAAATTTCTCTGACCATTTCAGGGTTTTTCCCCAGCACGGCGGATGCCATGAGATCCGCGCTGGCGGCCATAATGGCGCAACCCTCGGCTTCATGGTGCACATCCATGCCCGCGGGGCTGAGATAGACACGCACCCTGTCACCGCAGATCGGGCTCGATGCGGTTGCCTGTGCCTCAAACCGCACGGGCTTGCCCGCATGCAGCGGGTGGCGGGTACGGTTCAGCACGATATCCTGATACAGCCCGGTCATGCGAAAATCTTCCCTACCCGCTCAAGGCCTTTTGCCAGCGCGTCAATTTCCGCCAGCGTGGTGTAGAGGCCGAAGGAGGCGCGCGCGGTGCTGGTAACGCCCAGCCTGCCCATCAGCGGCTCGGCGCAATGATGCCCGGCGCGCACGGCGATGCCCTGGCGGTCGAGCAACGTCGCGATATCATGCGCATGCGCGTCCTTCATGACAAAGGAGATCACCCCGCCACGATCCTGCGCCGCGCCCAGGATACGCAGGCCGGCAACGCCGGGCAGCACGGCGAGCGCGTGCTCGGTCAAGGTCTGTTCATGTACGGCGATGGCATCAAGCCCGATGCCGGTGACATAATCGATGGCAGCACCTAGACCAATGGTCTCGATGATCGCGGGCGTACCGGCTTCAAAGCGGTAAGGCGGCTTGGCCCATGTCGATTTTTCATAGGACACCGACGCAATCATGTCACCGCCACCCATGAAGGGCGGCATGGCATCGAGAATCTCCGCCTTGGCGTAGAGCACACCAATACCAGTGGGGCCGTAAAGCTTATGGCCCGAGAACACGAAGAAATCCGCATCCGTGGCGTGCATGTCGATCCGCCGGTGGACGACCGCCTGGCAGCCATCGATGAGAATTTTCGCGCCATGGGCATGGGCGAATCTGGCAAGCCGCTCTACCGGCGTATAGGTGCCGAGCACGTTGGACATCTGCGTGACGGCGAGGAGCTTTACCCGGCCATCAGCGAAAACCTGTTCAAGCGATTCCCAATCGATCTCGCCCGTATCGGTTATTTTTATGATACGCAATTCGGTGCCATGGGCATCGCGCAACATCTGCCAGGGCACGAGATTGGCATGATGTTCCATCTCAGTCACCGCCACCGCATCGCCAGGCGCGAGCGCCGAGCGGCCCCAGCTATAGGCGACGAGATTGATGGATTCGGTGGCGTTGCGCGTAAAAACAATCTCATCGCGCGATCCGGCATTGATAAAGACGGCAATCTTGTCCCGCACGGCCTCATAGGCATCGGAGGTTTTTTCCGACATGTAATGCAGGCCGCGATGCACATTGGCGTATTGCGCTTCCATCACATGCACCATGGCATCGATCACGGCGCGCGGCTTTTGCGCGCTCGCGGCGGAATCCAGAAAAACCAGATCCTTGCCATGAACCTTCTGCCTGAGAATCGGAAAATCCTCGCGCAAGGCAGCGAAATCGGTCTGCATAGTGGTGCTCATTGGCTGACCCACCAGGTATCGATGGCGGCCTCGAACAGCGCCCGCGCCTGGACATGCCGCACGGCGCTCAGCGCGTCATCAAGGAAGGCGCGGATCAGCAGCGCGCGCGCCTGCGCCTCGGGGATGCCGCGCGAGCGCAGGTAGAAAACTTGGTCCTCATCAAGCGCGCCGATGGTGGCGCCATGGCTGCATTTCACGTCATCGGCGTAAATTTTCAGCTCCGGCTTGATATCCATCTCGGCATGTTCCGAGAGCAGCAAGGCTTGGCTCATCTGATAGCCATCGGTCTTCTGCGCTATACGATCGACCTCGATGCGCCCCTGGAAAACGCCCCGCGCAAGGCCCGACAACACTGATTTCACGGTCTGGCGCGAGGCGCAACACGGCGCCCGGTGCGCGACAACCGTAGTGAAATCACCATGCTGTTCCCGGTTGAGAAGCTGCACGGCGTTGAGATGGGCAGCCGCTTCCTCACCCATAAGGGTGGCGTGAATTTCCGTGCGCGAAAGTCTGGCTCCGATGATGGCGGAAAAATGCTCGTAGGCTGCGCCGGCTTCGATATGCGCGCGAATGGTGGCAAGGCCGAAAGCCGCGCGGCTCTCATCCTGCAGCCGGTAATGCGCGAGCTTCGCACCAGCTTCCAACCTTATGTCCATGACAGGATTATGCCAGTATAAACCATCACCTTTCGCAATATCGATGATGGTGAGTGATGCTCCCCGCCCGAGATGTATGCGATGGCGCAGATGCACCGCAAACGGCGCCTCACCGCTCGCATGCGAGACAAGCAGTATGGCACCGGCATCGACGCCATCCGGCACGTCAATCGTCAGCCCGGCCTGTGCACTTTCCGCGTTGATCTGCGCCAGCGGCAGATCACCCGTTTCATGGACCGGTGAAAACTCCGGCATCGGCAGGGTGGAAGCGTGACTGTAGCGGCCATTGATGAACACGGCGCGCGGAAGCCCAAGATCAGGCAGAGCGGCCGGCGCAACCCCGAGGCCGGCCTCGGAAAAATTTATCTCCGCAAGCGGCGTCAGATCCGTATAGCGCCAGGCTTCCAGTTTTTTGAGCGGCAACGCTGTCATGTCATGCCGCTTCCAGCCCGGTATAGCCATGCGCTTCCAGCTCCAGCGCCAGCGCGGCGGAGCCGCTGCGGATAATGCGCCCGCCGACCAGCACATGCACCACATCCGGCACGATATAGTCGAGCAGGCGCTGGTAATGCGTGATCACCAGCGCCGCGAAACGCGCACTCCGCAGGGCATTCACGCCATCGGCGACGATTTTGAGCGCATCGATATCCAGGCCGGAATCGGTCTCATCGAGAATGGCGAGGCCCGGCTGCAGCAGCGCCATCTGCAGCATCTCATTGCGCTTCTTCTCGCCACCGGAAAAGCCGACATTTACATTGCGCTTGAGAAAATCCTCCTTCATGGAGAGATTCTTGATGGCGGCGCGGGCAACCTTCAAAAACGCCACGGCATCCATCTCCGCCTCGCCGCGCTTGCGGCGCACGGCATTCACGGCGGTGCGCAGAAAATTCGCATTGCCGACACCAGGCAGCTCCACAGGGTACTGAAACGCCAGGAAAATACCCGCGGCGGCACGGTCTTCCGGTGCCAAAGCCAGCACATCCTGGCTATTATAAAACACCTCGCCCTGCGTCACCTCATAGCCATCGCGGCCTGAGAGCACGTAGGAGAGTGTCGATTTGCCGGCGCCATTGGGGCCCATGATGGCATGGATTTCGCCATCCGGCACGGTCAGGTTCACCCCTTTCAGGATTTCCTTGTCACCAATGCGCGCATGCAGATTCTTGATTTCCAACATCAGCCGACCGAGCCTTCCAGCGAAACAGATAAGAGTTTTTGCGCCTCGACGGCAAATTCCATCGGCAGCTCCTTCAGCACATCCTTGCAAAAACCATTGACAATAAGTCCCACCGCATCCTCCTGCGAAAGCCCGCGTGACCGGCAGTAGAACAGCTGATCCTCGGCGATCTTTGAGGTCGTGGCTTCATGCTCGACCTTGGCGGAAGCATTGCGGCTCTCGATATAGGGCACGGTATGGGCACCACATTCATTGCCGATCAGCAGCGAATCGCATTGGGTGAAATTCCGCGCACCGGACGCGCTCGCGAGAATTTTCACCAGGCCGCGATAGGTGTTGTCCGACTTGCCGGCCGAAATCCCCTTGGAGATGATCGTGCTCGTCGTGTTGCGCCCGATATGGATCATCTTCGTGCCGGTATCGGCCTGCTGGTGATTATTCGTCAGCGCCACGGAGTAGAACTCGCCCACCGAGCCCTCGCCCAGCAGCACGCAGGATGGGTATTTCCAGGTGATCGCGGAGCCCGTTTCCACCTGCGTCCATGAAATCTTCGAGTCGCGCCCACGGCAGGCGCCGCGCTTGGTCACGAAATTATAAATCCCGCCGCGTCCGTCCGCATCGCCGGGATACCAGTTCTGCACGGTGGAATATTTGATTTTCGCCGAATCCAGCGCCACCAGCTCAACCACCGCGGCATGCAACTGGTTTTCATCGCGCATCGGCGCCGTGCAGCCTTCGAGATAGGAAACACTGGCCTCATCATCGGCGATGATCAGCGTGCGTTCGAACTGGCCGGTATTGCGCGCATTGATGCGGAAATAGGTCGATAATTCCATGGGGCAGCGCACGCCTTTTGGAATATACACGAAGCTGCCATCGGAAAACACGGCGGAATTCAGCGCGGCAAAATAATTATCATGCATCGGCACCACGGAGCCGAGATATTTGCGTACCAGCTCAGGATACTCCCGCACCGCTTCCGAAAGAGGGCAGAATATCACACCGGATTTCGAGAGGGTTTCGCGGAACGTGGTGGCGACCGAAACGGAGTCGAAAACCGCATCCACCGCCACGCCGGCCAATGCGGCGCGTTCATTCAGCGGGATGCCGAGTTTCTCATAGGTCCGCAGCAGCTCAGGGTCGACATCATCGAGCGATTTCGGCTGCTCCCTGGCCGGTGCCGCGTAATAATAAAGGTCGTTATAATCGATCGGCGGATGCGAGATATGCGCCCAATCGGGCTCCTCCATGCGCAGCCACAGCCGGTAGGCTTTCAGGCGCCATTCCAGCATCCATGCCGGCTCGCTCTTCTTGGCGGAGATCAACCGCACGATGTCTTCCGACAAGCCGCGCGGGAACTCCTCCATCAGAATATCGGTGGTAAACCCATATTGGTATTTGGCGGAGGCAAGCTCCTGCATGGAAGCGGACATGGATCAGGCAACCTCAGACAGGCGCAAGCCAGGGGGCAAGGCCGCCTGCGCCATATCGGCAAGAGTGATATTCTGGAGCGCATCACGGATCGCGGTATTCACCGGGTCCCAGCGGCCGGCCACCGGGCATAGGGTCTGGCTCTCGCAGGTCCCGGCGGAGCCCTCCACGCAGGAGGTCAAAGCGATGGGCCCGTCAATGGCGACGATAATCTCCGCGACCGTGATATCCGACAGCTTGCGGCCCAGCCGGTAGCCGCCCCGCGCCCCGCGCGTGGAGGTAACAAGCCCCTGCCCCGCGAGCGATTTCAATACCTTGGCCACGGTGGGTTCGGGCACGCCAATCGCCGCCGCAATGCCCGGCGAGGTCGCAACACCTTCCGCCGCGGAGAGGCGCACGAGCGCCGCAACGGCATAATCTGTCAGGCGTGAGAGTTTCAGCATCAACGCTCCAATTAACAGGACGATTTAAGTCCTGATTGCCAGATGGGGCAAAGAGGCCTCCGCGTCAACCCATTTCCGCTATGCGCTGGAGCAACTCCTGGGCGGTGCCGGCGGTATGCACAGCCTCGGCCACGCCATAGCCCCAGCTGCAAAAAACCGCCTCCAGCCGCAGGCCGGCCGCGGCGGCCAGGTCATTGGCATGATCGCCGACCATGATGGCGCCGCTGACCTCCATTTCAGCCAATGTGGCGGCCAGGTGGCGCGGGTCCGGCTTTTTGTAAGGCGTTGAATCACCCCCGATGACGGCGGCAAAACAGCGGGTAAGGCCCAGTACGTCGAGAATGCGCGTGGTCGGGCCGATGGGCTTGTTGGTGCAGAGGCCAAGCTGGCGGCCCTCGGCGCGCAACGCCTGCAAAACCGCCTCCATGCCGGGGTAGCACCTAGTCTCACGCACCGGGTTTTCCTGGTAATCGGCGATAAAGGCGGCCAGGTGCCGGGATTCCGCGCGGGCGCCGTGTGCACCAAAACCGCGTTCCAGCAACTGCCGCGCGCCATCGCCGATCATGCCGCGCACCACCTCCAGGCTGAGCGGCGCCAGGCCCTCGGCGGCGAGGATACGGTTGAGCACGGCGGCGATGTCCGGGGCGGAGTCGATCAGGGTTCCATCAAGGTCGAACACCACCGCGCGCATGACATACTCCGTTGTATTTCGTGACCGCGCCGGGCTTTGACACAAACCCAGCCACGGCGCTACCGCTGGGGCGGGTTTTCCAGGGGTAGGCTATATGTGCGGTATTGTCGGTGTTGTGGGCGGCGGTCAGGCGGCGCCTTTATTGCTCGATGGATTACAGCGCCTGGAATACCGGGGCTACGACTCCTCCGGCATCGCAACGCTGGTGAATGGCCATATCGAGCGCCGCCGCGCCGAGGGCAAGCTGAAAAACCTCACCGCCGTACAGGCGGCAAGTCCGCTCGCGGGTACCACCGGCATCGGCCATACGCGCTGGGCAACGCATGGCGCCCCAACCGAGGGCAACGCCCACCCCCATGCCACCGCGCGCGTGGCGGTGGTGCACAATGGCATCATCGAAAATTTCCTCGCCCTGCGCGCCGAACTTGAGGCTGCCGGACAGACTTTCTCGTCCGAGACGGATACCGAGGTTGTGGCGCAGCTTCTGGACCTTTTGCTTACCCAGGGGCTGGACCCGGTGGAAGCCGCCAAAACCGCTTTCGCCAAGCTTGAAGGCGCCTATGCGCTGGCACTGATTTTCGCCGGCCACCCGGAGCTGATGATCGGCGCGCAACGCGGCGCCCCTCTGGCCGTCGGGTTCGGGGAAGCGGAAATGTATCTGGGCTCGGACGCGCTGGCGCTGGCGCCGCTGACGCGCGAGATCGCCTATCTGGAAGATGGCGACTGGGCGGTGGTGAACCGCGAGGGGGCAATATTCTACGACCAGAACAACAACCCGGTCACGCGCGCCAAAAAACTCACGGCGCTCACGGGCGCCTCAATCGGCAAGGGCAATTTCCGGCATTTCATGGAGAAGGAGCTGCACGAGCATCCCGTCGTCATCGGCGATGTGCTGCACCGCATGCTCGATAATGGCGTGGCCGCCCTGCCCGGCCTGCCGTTTGATCTCGCCGCCGTTAAGCGCATCACGCTCAGCGCCTGCGGCTCGGCCTTCTATGCCGGACTCACGGCGAAATTCTGGCTGGAAAATGTCTCGCGCGTACCGGTCGAGGCCGATGTCGCGAGTGAATTCCGCTACCGCACGCCGCCAATGGATGCTGGCGGCCTCGGCCTGCTGGTAAGCCAGAGCGGCGAGACGGCGGATACGCTGGCCGCATTGCGCTACATGAAAAGCGAAGGGCAGACGATACTCTCGGTATTGAACGTACCGGAAAGCTCCATGGCGCGTGAATCCGATGCCGTGCTGGAAACCATTGCGGGGCCGGAAATCGG
>JAKBAV010000091.1 GCA_021826225.1 Pseudomonadota bacterium
GCACATGTGATTCTCCTTGTCCGCGGGCGCGCAATGGCGCCAGATATGGTGCATATAGTATAGGCGCGGCACCACGCCGCAGCAAAGCGAGGATTTGATGAAGAGTCTATGCGCCACGGCACTGGCACTCGCCCTCAGCGCAACAGCCGCCGCCGCGGCACCGGCGCCGGCATATGATCCACCTGTGAACGC
This sequence comes from Pseudomonadota bacterium, assembly GCA_021826225.1. Classification (GTDB taxonomy): domain Bacteria; phylum Pseudomonadota; class Alphaproteobacteria; order Acetobacterales; family Acetobacteraceae; genus Acidocella. The sequence goes on from JAKBAV010000091.1 coordinate 193, forward strand.
TCCGGCGGAGGTCGCCATTCTCTCGGGTGGCTGCTTCTGGGGCATGCAAGGTGTATTCGAGCATGTGAAAGGCGTGCGTCAGGTCGTGGCCGGGTATACGGGCGGCAATGCGGCGACGGCGCATTATGAAATGGTCTCGACCGGGACCACCGGCCATGCCGAGTCGGTCCGTATCACCTTCGACCCGCGCATCATCAGCTATGGCGATATCCTGCGGATTTTCGTCACCGTGGCGGCGGACCCCACTGAGCTTGATTATCAGGGCCCGGATTCAGGCCCGCAATACCGCTCGGAAATATGGTTTGCGCCCGGAGAGCAGCAAGAGCGCATCGCGCGTGACTATCTCGCCCAGTTAACCGCTTCCAAGACGTTTTCCAGCCCCATAGTGGTCCGGCTGGACCCCGCCCGGGCGTTCTACCCGGCGGAGGCCTATCATCAGGATTTTCTCGTCCGGCATCCGGACAACCCCTATATCGTATATAACGACCTGCCCAAGCTTCAGGCTTTGCAGGCGGGGTTTCCGCAATTCTATGCGGCCAATCCTGTTGTGTTCACCCGCTAGCAGGCGCGGCTGTTCAGGCGTTACCGTCTTTCGCGGATGACTTGGCCGTCAGGTCACGCCAGCGCTGCAGCGTCGCCTCGCGTGCCGGCTTGCCTTCGCTGAGGCTGGCGGCAATCAGGCGGTCGATCACGGCGTGGCGCAATTGGGCTTCGGTCGTGAGCATGTTGGCGGACATATGGGCACTCCTTTGGTCGGCTATGGACAATTTCATCCACGGTCAGATTGATCGCCCTTCCACAAGGCGCGCATAGGGCGGCAACTGGACAAAATCGTGGCATAATACCTGATGCGGCGCAGCATAATTCAGCGCAAAGCCCCGTTCACCCTATGGTAACTTTACCATCGTTTGATATAACCGAACTGCAACCAACACCTGTTGTCAGAGTTTATATGGCCCGCCCCTTCGTCAGCTTTCTAGCGCTTGGTTGCGGGCTCGCCGGTCTGGCTGGTTGCGCGGCTACACCCTCCGCCGTCACCACTTCAGCGCCGGCATCCAGTCTCGGTGCCCAGGCGCTTCTCGGTTCCACCCAGCAGGTGCTGAACGCCGATTTCGGACCACCCGTTTTGCGCCGGGTCGATGGCCAGGCCCAGGTCTGGGTTTATCAATCAGCCAGTTGCGGGCTTCAGTTCTTTCTCTACCCGGATGCCGCGGGTACGCCACGCGTCGCCGCGGCGTTGCCCCAGAGCGATAATCCGCAAAGCTGCATGCAAAGCTTCGCGCATGGCGTTACGGCGGCGGCACTGGAGAGTCGGGCTTCGTCCTGATAGCGTGGCCGCACGGGCGCAACGGCAGCCCGCGCTCAAGAGGACCGCGTTCAAGAGGACCACATGACATCTTTGAAAGTCGCCGTGCAGATGGACCCGCTGCATGGCATCGATATTACCGGCGATTCAACTTTCGCCATGATGCTGGAGGCGCAGGAGCGCGGGCATCGCCTGTGGCATTACGAGGTGCCGCATATGTGGCTCGATGGCGCCCGGCTGCTGGCGCGCGTCAGGCCCGTTACGGTGCGGCACCAGCAGGGCGCGCATTACCAGTTCGGTGACGAAACCGTAACGGCCCTCTCGGACATGGATGTGGTGCTGATGCGCCAGGATCCGCCATTCGATATGGCCTATATCACCGCCACGCATCTGCTGGAGCATATCCACCCTCAAACTCTGGTGGTGAACAACCCGGCTTCGGTACGCAATGCGCCGGAAAAACTTCTGGTGATGCATTTTCCGGAGCTGATGCCGCCCACCCTGATTACCTGGGACCGCCAGGCCATCAAGGATTTTCGCGCGCTGCATAAGGATATCATCGTCAAGCCGCTCTTCGGCAATGGCGGCATCGGCGTGTTCCGTATCAAGCCGGATGATGAAAATCTCGGCTCCTTGCTCGACATGTTCTTCGCCGCCTCACGCGAGCCGCTGATGGTCCAGCGCTACGAGGCCGCGGTGCGCCGGGGCGATAAGCGGATCATCCTCATTGATGGCGAGCCGGCGGGTGCCATCAACCGGGTGCCGCCGGAGGGCGATTCGCGCTCCAACATGCATGCCGGCGGCACGCCCGAGCCCGCGAAACTCACCGCGCGCGAGCAGGATATATGCGCCGCCATCGGCCCTACGCTGAAGCAGCAGGGGCTGCTCTTCACCGGCATCGACGTGATCGGCGATTATCTCACCGAAATCAACGTCACCTCGCCCACGGGGCTGCAGCAGATCGCCCGGTTCGACAATATCAACCTCGCCGCCGCCATCTGGCGCAAGATCGAGCTGATGCGCGCCGCCTAATCCGGCGTCGTTTCGCCTGGCGGGTAGGGCGCCAGGGGCGTGGCGGGGCCTTCAATCTGGCCGAGATAATGCTCGATGAAGGCGATCGTCTCGGCATGGCCTTCCTGCGTGCCGAGCGCGGTTTCGGAATTGATCAGCCGGGCGGCGCCATCGAGCAGAATGGACAGGACGACCGGCGGCCAGGCCTGGGGTGCCAGCCCGCGCTGCGCCAGCACGCGCGCCACCACGGCGGCATGGAGCTGGCGCGTCCGCTCGGCCGCCCGGGCGATCTCGTTGCGCAGATACTCGCGATGCGTCGCCAGCGCGATGAATTCCTTGTTCAGCCAGGGGCCCGTGGCATCGGTGCTGATTTTCCACAGCGCCCATAGCGGTTTTTGCGACGCGACCGCCTGCGTCATGCGCCTGAACTGCTGCTCCTCGACACGCTGAAACAGCGCGAGGAAGAGCTCGTCCATCGAGCGGAAATGATAATGCACGAGCTGCGACTTCAACCCCGCGCTGCTGGCGATCTTGCGCGAGCTGACCGCGGCATAGCCCTCCTCGCGCATGATCTGCTCGGTCGCGTCGAGTATCGCGGTACGCGTGAGGCTGCTGCGGTCTTCCTTCATCGTTACGACTCCGTGGCGCCTCGCGGTTGCTTGCCAATAGCGGCGGCGATGCTTCAGCCCGGCGCGAAAACCTCGGTCAACAGCCCCAGCATGGCGGCCCAGCTGCGCGCATCCGCCGGCGCATCATAGCGCGCGAAATCGAGCGCGCCGCGCGCATCGGCCTCGGTATTGGTGAAGCTGTGCACGACGCCGCCATAGAGATGCATCTGCCAGTCCACCTTGGCCGCGCGCATCTCGGCCTCGAAGGCCTGGCGCATATCCGGGCCGATGATCGGATCTTCCGCGCCGATGCAGACGAGAATTTTGCCCTTGATGTTCTGCGCGTCTTCCGGATGGGCGGTGCCGAGCCCGCTATGGAAGCCGATGGCGGCGGCGATGGCGCCGCCGCCGCGCGCCAGCTCAAGCGCCATGGTGCCGCCGAAACAATAGCCGATGGCGGCGATGCGCCCGGCATCCACTTCGGGCCGCGCCAGCAAGGCGTCCAGCCCGCCTTGGGCGCGGTCGCGGATGCGCTGGGGTGCTGCACCGAGCGCGCCCATCAACTTGCCGACCGTCTCGAAATCATCATGCACCGTGCCGCCGCCATGCAGGTCGCAGGCGAGCACGGCATAACCTAGCCGCGCCAGCCGCTCGGCCTTTTCCCGGGCATGCGCGCCGAGCCCGAAGGCTTCGGGAAAAACGAGTATGCCGGGCAGGTTCCGGGCTTCACCGCTGGGCGTATAGAGCTGGCCCCGCATGTCGAGCCCGTCAGCCTGGTAGGAAATCGTCTCCGTATGCATGTAATCTCCTCAGCCGGGCAGCATCTGGCCGGCAACGAAATTGGTGGATTGCCCGGCGATGCTACGCGCCTCGGCCCGGGCAAGGAAGAGGGGGTTAATTATGCATTCGCTTAATATTGGCGCTCAGTATTCCAGCTTCGGCATGGAAGGGGGCGGGCCGTAATCCGCTATGGGGTAAAAATCGCCGGAATAATCATCGGGGCCCATGTAATGCAGCGCGAACAGCGCATAGGCGCGCCGCCACACGCCCTCCTGGGCGATGAAATGCTCGTAATAGGTTGCCACGCGATGGCTGGGGGGGGCATCGTGAAAGACGTTTTTCTCGACGACCGGGGTTCGCCCGGTTGCCGTGCCGTCCCCGATGCTGAGGATCGGCGTGCCAAAATTCATCAGCACGAAGCGGGAATTCGCGGTTTTTTCGATGAGGAAGGCCACGGCCTCGGCGCGTCCGCGCAGCACATGCGGACCGAGGCGCCACACCGCATCCGGGGTGAAGCAATCGCCGAAGCTGACGAAATCCTTGCGGAACACCGCATCGGCGTAACGCGCATGCAGTTGGCGTATGCCGGCCTCGGCCGCGAGATCATCGGTCACCGCCTGCGTCTCCCCATATTTATCGCGCTGTTTACCATCGGTTTGACGGGTCAGGCAAATAAAATTAAGCATATGCATAGGGAAACGCTGCGTGCGATGGGCTGAACCGTTGCACGAGGTGCCGGCCGATGAGCCGGACGAAATAACCAGGAGGACTGCACATGGCCAATGAAATGCCGAGCCCCGATGACTATACCGGCCTGTCACGCAAAGTGCTGCAATTCAGCGTCGGATTTTCCAAGATCGTGGAAAAACTACAGCAAGGCCCCGTATCCGACGCGGATTGGGCGGTTTTCGAACAGGTCGTGGATGTCGAAACTTTCGAGCGTGTCGGCGTGTTCCTCACGGCGAAGGCCGAGGTGACCGGCTGGAAGCAGTATAAGCAGACCATTTCCAAATATGCCGGCAGCACCTCGTGGGAGGGCACGTTGCGCCACATCACGGAAGCGCCGGGGCGCGTTATCCTCGAGCTTGAGGAACGCAATACGCGGGGCGGGGTGACCGATATCTCGAACACGGTCACGATCTATGAATTCAACGCGACCGGCAAGGTGTGTCATCTCGAAGTTTATGTGATGCCGCTGGGCACCCGCTAAGCATCCAAAAGCTCTAAACCCGCCGGGCTTTCGCGGCATTATTGGCGGCCCAGTCCTTGCTCTCCCCGGGCCGCTCGCCGGTTATGGGCGGCGCCCCGGTCGCGGTTTTCAGGTCGAAGCCGATTTTATCGGCGCTGTCCTCAAGCTGCACGCCGAAGCTGGCGATGGCCCAGCTCAGCATCGCGTAATTACCGATGGTGAAAACGATATCCATCAGCTGATGGCGGTCGAAATACCGGCCGAGCACTGCCCATGTCGGGTCGGAAATGCGGTGCGCGTGCAGAATTTCATCCACGGCGCGCAGCGTGGCGGCATCCGCCTCGTTCCAGTTGGCGGCATCGGGGCCTTCCTTCACCGCCGCGATTTCCGCCAGCGTCATCCCGGCCTTCAGCGCGTAGCCGACATGGTAATGCCATTCGTAATCGGCCTGCAGGTGCCATGCGGTGCGCAGCACGATGAGCTCGCGCGGACGCAGCGGCACGGTGGAGGCGATGAGCAGGTGCTTACCGAAAGTATTATAGGCGGTCGCGAGCTTGGGGTGGCTTGCCAGCACCATGCTGAGGTTGGCGGCGGAACCATTTTCGCGCGCGCCAGGCTCGCCCCAGAAGGCGAACACGTCCCGCGCCTCCTCGGTCCATTCCGCGCGGGGCAAAGGCGGTATGCGGGTCGGGTGCTGGGTCATATCCTGGGGGCCATTTCTTGTTGTTCGGGCGCCAAATTATCCCGGCGGCGGGAGATGTCCAGCCGGCAATGAAAAAGCCCCCGTGAAGGGGCTTTTTGAAGAAAATGGCGTGGCTTTTCAGGCCGCTTATCAGGCTGCGGAGGACGGGCCCGGGTTTTCGGTCAGCATCTCGATGCGGCCGGTGATCTGGCCGCCATCCTCGACCTGCAGGCGGCGGCAGCGCGCCACGCCCAGCACGCGGCCGGTGCCGCGCACCACCAGAGTCTGGCGCGCGGTGACGGTGCCGTCGATGGTGCCGGCGATTTCGGCCTCCTCGACCTCGACCTCACCCTTGAACACGCCGCCATGAGCGATGGAAAGCTCGGTCAGCCCGTTGATGCTGTTGGCCTCCACGGTGCCTTCCACGACCAGGCGCTCGGCATCCTGTACGGTGCCCTGCACGCTTATGCCGCGGCCGACCACCAATGTCCGCCGTTCAGTGGTATCGCGCGCGGCCGGCATGCTGGTCACGGTGGCGCGGGCCGGTACGGTGGCCGATGCGGCGGGAACGGGGGGCGGCGCAAAGGGGGAACGGGCCATGGGGGACTCCTTGAAATTAGGGGGTAGGCTAGAGGGCAAACCGGGATGGAGGGGGGTGTCGGCGGGATCGGACTCTCCCGGCGCCGCCGCTGCTGGTGGGTTCACAGCCTCTGCCGGGCGCGGCGGAACTGGCGGCGCCTTGGGCAATGCGGGCTCCTCAATTTTACGTTTGCCGAACACGAATCCTCCGTGACTCTTGCATTGTACCCGGAACGCCTAGCACGCTGCAGCGCGGCAAGACAACCGCGCCAAGGTTTGCCCAGCGGTGGCCGGGATGCTAACGGCGGGCAACAGGTTTTAAGGGAATTTGCAGGCATGGCCGTCACGCGTTTCGATATCACCGGCATCGGCAATGCCATCGTCGACTATCTGTTGCCGGCGGATGACACATTTTTAAGCCGTCATAACATGCCGAAAGGTGCCATGTCGCTCATCGATGCCGATACCGCCACGCGGCTCACCGCGGCCATGGCGGGCGGGCTCACCGCATCGGGCGGGTCGGTTGCCAATTCCTGCGCCGTCGCGGCGGCGCTCGGCGCGCGGGTGGCGTTTCTCGGCAAGGTCGGACCGGATGAGATGGGCGAGGTGTTCCGCCGCGAGATCGCCGCCTCCGGCGTGCATTACGCCACCGCGCCGCTGGATGCCGCCATACCCACGGCGCGCTGCCTCATTTTGGTTACGCCCGATGGCCAGCGCACCATGAATACTTATTTGGGCGCGGGCGGCGAGTTCGCGCTGCGCGATCTGGACGAGACGATCATCGCCGCCTCCGCCGTCACCTATCTTGAAGGCTATCTGTTCGACCCGCCGGCCGCCCAGGAGGCCTTTGCCGAGGCCGCCCGCATGGCCCGCGCGGCGGGGCAGAAAACCGCGCTCTCGCTCTCCGATGCCTTCTGCGTGGACCGCCACCGCGATGGTTTCCGCCGGTTGATCGCCGCTGGGGTGGATATTCTGTTCGCCAACGAGGCGGAGGTATGCAGCCTGTATGAATGCAACGAATTCGCCGATGCGGCGGTGCAGGCGGCGCGGGACATCCCGCTCGCGGTGCTGACGCGGAGCGAAAAAGGCAGCATCATCCTGCAGGATGGCAATATAGTGGAAATAGAGGCGGTGCCGACCCAGGTTATCGACACGACCGGCGCCGGCGATGCCTATGCCGCCGGGTTTCTCGCCGCCTATGCGCGCGGCCGGAGCCTGGAGGAGGCCGGTCGCCTCGGCGCCCGGGCGGCGGCTCTCACCATCAGCCAGATCGGGGCGCGCCCGCAGCCGGGTGCCTTGCGGCACCTGGTCTGATGCTGGGCTATATTCTGGTCGGGCTGGCGGGGTTCATCGCCGGGGCGCAGAATGCCGTGGCCGGCGGCGGCTCCTTCCTCACTTTTCCGGCGTTGCTTTTCGCCGGGCTCGACCCGCGCGCCGCTAATATCAACTCGACCATCGCACTGTTCCCGGCACAGCTCGGCATCGGCTGGACCGGGCGCAACATGGCCGAGGGCGCGGCGCTGCTGTCGCTGCGCATGCTCGCCGGCATCAGCATCATCGGCGGCGGCATCGGCGCCGTGCTGCTGCTGGCAACGCCGGTCAGCCTGTTCACGCATCTGGTGCCGTGGCTCATCCTGTTCGCCACGCTGGTTTTCATCTGGGGCAATTTTTTCGCCAAAAAACGCGCCGAGGATGCGCCGGCGCCGGTTTCCGCGCGCGGCGCAATGGTGATGCAGTTCCTCATCGCGATCTATGGCGGGTATTTCGGCGGCGGCATCGGCATCCTGATGCTGGCGGCGCTGACCGCCGCCGGGCTCTCGGTGCGCCATGCCGGTGCCACCAAGAACGTGCTGGCCGGGGTGGTGAACGTCGCCGCCGTGGTGATCTTCGTGGTGCACAGCCATATCGCCTGGGGGCTGGTGGCCGACCAGGCCATCACGGCGATGATCGGCGGGCAGCTTGGCGTGTATATTCTGCGCCGGGCGCCGCCGCTTTATCTGCGGCTTGCCGTCAGCCTCATCGGCATCGTCCTCACTGTGGGAATGTTTCTGCGCGGGTGAAGCCGTAAGGGGCGAGCAGCGCCGGGGCGAGTGGCGCGCCGGTGAACCAGGCGGTCTGCGCCAGGGCGGTATCCAGAGGGATTTGCGCCGTCACGTTCAGCGTCTGCCGCGCCACCGGCAAAGCCGGGTCGAACCAGGAAATGCCGGGGCGCAGCGCGCTGAATTCGGCGCGCAGGAAGCTGTAATGCGTGCAGCCCAGGGCGATGGCGTCAATCGCCGCGCCGCCCGGCTGGGCGAATAATGGCGCGATGGCGGGTGCCACATCCACCGCGGCGCCGCGGAATTTACGTTCCGCAAGCTCCGCCAGGCTGGGCGTGCCGAGCGAGAGCACGGTGCAGCCGGGGGCGAAGCGGGCGATGAGATCGTTGAGATAGGGCCGCCGCACGGTTGCCGCGGTGGCGAGCACGCCGATGGTTTTGCTCA
>JAKBAV010000011.1 GCA_021826225.1 Pseudomonadota bacterium
TGCCAGCATCGACACCACCGCCGCGCTGCTGGAGCAGGTCCGGCTCACCCAGCCGCATGCCACCGTCATCGTGGCATCGTCCGACAAGGCCTATGGCCACCAGCCCGTCCCTTTCCGCGAATCCAGGCCGCTGGAGCCGTTGCACCCGTATGAGATCGCCAAGGCCACCCAGGACCTGCTGGCGCAATCCTACGGCAAGCTGTTCGGCCTCAATACCGGCATCACCCGCTGCGGCAATTTTTTTGGCGGCTATGACTTCGCCTTCGAACGCATCATCCCCCACACGATTTCGCGAGTGTTGCGCGGCGAGGCCCCGGTGCTGCGCTCGGACGGTCAATTCACCCGCGACTTCCTGTATATTGAGGAGGCCGCCCGCGCGCATCTCCTCCTCGCGGAAAAGCTCGCGGGCGACCCTTCTTTGCGCGGCGAGGCGTTCAATTTTTCGCATGGGGTGGAACTTACCATCCTGCGCCTGGTGCGGCAGATTATCGTGCTGATGGGAAGCACGCTCGAACCGGTCATCGCCTCGACGGCAAAGGCCGAGATCGCGCATTTGCGGCTCGACTCGGCCAAGGCGGCGGCAAAACTTGAGTGGACACCAGCTCTGGATTTTGCGGCGGGGCTCAGCCGCACCATCGCCTGGTACCGCGCGAATCAGGATCTATTCGCGTAGGTGGTTCAGAGTCGCCCCGCCAGGATCGCCAGCGCCACCAGCAGCCCGACCTCACGGTTGAGCTTGAACAGGCTCAGGCACCGCGCCGGGTCATGGATATCCAGCCGGACGACCTGCCACAGCAGCAGGCCAGCCGGGGCGAGTAGCAACCAGCAGGCCGAAGCGGGCAGCGCACTCATTCCCATGGCGGTGGCCAGCAGCAGCATGAACCCGCCATAACAGCCAGTGAGCAGCAGCACGGTTTTCTCGCCGAACAGCCGCGCCGTCGATTTCACGCCGATCAGCGTGTCATCCTCGCGGTCCTGATGCGCGTAAATCGTATCATAGCCGAGAATCCACAGCACCGTGCCGGCATAAAGCGGCAAAGCCGGCCAGGCGAGATGCCCGGCGGCGGCGGCATAGCCCAGCGGCGCACCCCAGCCGAACACGCAGCCGAGCACCGCCTGCGGCCACCACGTTACGCGTTTGGCCAGCGGATACAGCGCCACCAGCCCCAGCGACGCCACCCCCAGCCATTGCGCCGCGCGGTCCAGCAGCAGCAGCACCGCCAGGCCCACGAGACATAAGGCGGCCAGAAACACCATCGCCGCCCAGGGCTTGACCGCGCCCGAGGCCAGCGGCCGGCCCCGCGTGCGCTCCACCTGCGCATCGAGTTTCCGGTCCCACAGATCGTTCACCACACAGCCCGCCCCGCGCATCACCACGGACCCCAAGGCGAACAGCAGCGCCAGCCAGAGCCCGCGCCAGAAACCCGGCGCCACGAGGCAGATCGCCCATAGCCCGGGCAAAAACAGCAGCCAGGCGCCGATGGGCCGGTCCGCCCGCGCCAGCACGGCATAATCCTGTGCCGCGCGCGGCAGGCGTGCGACCCAACCGGCGCGGCGTATATCGGTGAATCCACTCATGGTGCTATTCACCCTCCCATGAGTACCGCGTCAATTCGCCTTTTCGTGCCGTCCACCCTCGCGGCAGGCGCCGAAATCGCCTTGTCCGAGGCGCAATCGCATTATCTCGCCAATGTCATGCGCGCCAAGCCGGGTGACGAATTACGCATCTTCGACGGCGCCAGCGGCGAGTGGCGCGCTGCCGTCACGGGAATTTCACGCAAATCGGTGGTTCTTACCGCCCGCGCCCAGACCCGCCCCCAGGCCCCGGAGCCGGATGCCTGGCTCTGCTTTGCTTTGCTCAAACGCGCCAAGACCGACATGGTGGTGGAGAAGGCGACCGAGCTTGGCGTGGCGGTCATCCAGCCTATCATTACCGCGCGCACGCAGGCCGACCATGTCAATCTCGACCGCCTGCGCGCCATCGCCATCGAGGCGGCGGAGCAATGCGAGCGCCTCGCCGTACCGGAAATCCGCGCGCCTTTGCCGCTGGCGAGGTTGATGGAAAACTGGCCGGACCGGCCGCTTTTCATCGCCGATGAACGCCGCACCAGCGCCCTGCTCGCCCCCGCCTCCGGCCCCTGCGCGCTGATGACCGGCCCCGAGGGCGGCTTTACGGAGCCGGAACTTGAAGCTATCGGTCGCACACCCCAGGTGACCCGCGTGTCGCTTGGCGCCCGCATCCTGCGGGCCGAAACCGCCGCCATAGCCGGGCTGGCGCTGCTTCTGGCGGCGCAGCCCTGAACAGGGAGTAAAACGTGTCGAACCCGGGAGACGCCGATCAGCGGATCGTCGAGGACACGCGCGACCTTGCGGCCTATCTCGAATCCGGCAGCAAATCTCCCGCGGACTTCACCATCGGCACGGAGCACGAGGCCTTCGGCTTCCGCCTGAAGGGTTTCGCAGCACCCGCCTATGACGAGCCAGGCGGCATTGCCGCCCTGTTGCACGCGGTGCAGGCGCGCGAGGATTTTGCCCCGATCCTGGATAACGGCAACACCATCGGGCTGAAGCGCGGCGCCGCCTCGCTCTCGCTGGAGCCGGGCGGGCAGTTTGAATTATCCGGCGGCATGCTGGCCGATCTGCACGAGACCAAGGCGGAACTGGATGCACATATCGCGCGCATCCATGCGGTCGCCCCGGGGCTTGGGCTGGGCTTCGCGCCGCTCGGCTTCCATCCGCTGGCAACGCGCGATGCCATGCCGGTCATGCCCAAGGGCCGCTACAAGATCATGCGCGCCTACATGCCTAAAGTCGGCACGCGCGGGCTGGACATGATGTTCCGCACCTGCACCGTGCAGGTCAATCTGGATTTTTCATCCGAGGCCGACATGGTGGCGAAGATGCGCGTGGGCGCCGCGCTGCAGCCGCTGGCGACCGCCCTGTTCGCCAACTCGCCCTTCTACGAGGGCAAGCCCAACGGGCTGCTCTCCAACCGCGCGCAAGTGTGGCGTGACACCGATAATGCCCGCGCCGGCATTCCCGCCGCGATTTTCGAGCCGGGCTTCGGCTTCGAGGCCTATGCCGAATGGCTGCTCGACGTGCCGATGTACTTCGTCTACCGCGCCGGCGTGTATCACGATGTCGCCGGCGCCTCCTTCCGCGATTTCATGGCCGGGCGCCTCGCGGCCCTGCCTGGCGAACGCGCGACCATCGGCGATTTCGCCGACCATGCCACCACCGCCTTCCCCGATGTGCGGCTTAAAAAATACATCGAAACCCGGGGTGCCGATTCCGGCCGTCCGGATATGATGCTGGCGCAATCGGCACTCTGGACCGGGCTGTTCTACGATGAGGCGGCGCTGGCGGCAGCCGCCGCGCTGATCAAGCCGCTCACCCATGCGGATATTCTGGCCTTGCGCGAGGCCGTGCCATGCAGCGGGATTAATACCCGCTTTGGTTCTGGAAGCTTGCGTGACCTGGCGGGCGAAGTCATCGGTATCGCAACGGATGGCCTGCGCAACCGCGCGCGCAAAAATCCGCGTGGCGAGGATGAGACGATGTATCTCGCACCGTTGCGGGACATCGCGGCGGGGGGGCCAAGCCAGGCCGAGCACTGGCTGGCACGCTACCATGGCGACTGGCGGGGCGATGCCTCGCGGATTTTCGCGGAAGCGGCTTTCTGAACAGAGCCGGTCAGGAAACCATCAGCCCGCCCGCCTTCGCGATAAACCCGGCGATCGCCTCCACACCCAGCCCCGCCTTTACCTGCGCGAACACGAATGGCCGCTCGCCGCGCATCCGCCGCGCATCACGGTCCATCACCTCCAGGCTCGCCCCGACGAGCGGCGCCAGATCGGTTTTGTTGATAACCAGAAGGTCGCTTTTTGTAATCCCGGGGCCACCTTTGCGCGGGATTTTATCGCCGGCCGAAACATCGATTACATAGATCGTGATATCCGCCAGCTCCGGCGAGAATGTCGCGGCCAGATTATCCCCGCCGCTCTCGATCAGCAGCAGTTCGAGCTTGGGAAACAATCCGACCATCTGCGCCACCCCAGCCAGATTGATCGATGCGTCCTCGCGGATCGCCGTATGCGGGCAGCCGCCGGTTTCTATGCCGAGTATGCGCTCCGGCGCCAGGGAGCCGGCACGGGTGAGAAATTCCGCATCCTCCTTGGTGTAGATATCATTGGTGATCGCGGCGATCTCGATCTTGTCGCGGAACACCCGGCAGAGCGCATCCATCAGCGCCGTTTTGCCGCTGCCCACCGGGCCACCGATGCCTACCCGTAACGGTCCATTCATGCTCATGTGCGGAACAACCTCGTATATTGTGTTTCATGTTGCTGCCCGGCGATATCCGCCGCCCAGCTCGCCGTGCCAAGCTCCAGCGATTCGCTCTGCGCCACCGTGGCACGAATGGCCGACTCCAGGGTTTTTTGCACGCGCAAGCCGGCCGATTGCCCGAGCGGAATCAGGCGCACCGCTGCCGAAATTTGCGCCGCCACACCCGCATGCAGATAGGCCAGCACGGTATCCGCCAGCGCCATGCCATGCGCGGCGGCAAGCCTGCCCGCCGCCACCGGGTAAGCGGCTTTCTCCGTGCCGCCCCAGGGACCGGCTGCGGCGGCAAACGCATCGCCCTGCGCGGATGTCTCCAACCGCCGTTCCGCACCAGGGCAAAGTACCAGCGCCAGCCTTGCAACATCCTCACCCTGATACGCCAGGCGCAGCAGCACCGCATCGCTCCACAGCGCGCCATGCGCCAGTGAATCCTCGATCCACAGGATCAACGCCGCCTCATCGTTGAGCCCCTGCTCCACAGCCCATTCCAGCCCGCCGGAATAGGCGAAGCCGCCTGTGGGAAAAGCCGGCGAGAACCAGGTGAGAAGGTGCAGCAGCGCCTCAGCCATGGCTGTGATACGCCCCGCTTTCGGGATCGAACGGGGCTGCGCGCGCCACCGCCGTGCCACCGAGTTTGCGCACCATGTCAGCAATCACATGATCATCAAGAATACGCAGGCAGCCGGGCAGAAACTGCACGGCGAGATGCCGGTTGCCGAGATGCCAGGCGAGCCGGATGAGCGCATCCACAGTGGGCGCGGTGACTTCCAGCAGCGCCTCATCCGCCGCGCGGACATGGACCAAACCACCATCTTCCAGCGCGAGCGCATCGCCACCTCGAATATGGATGGCCTCAGGTAGGTCCAACAGAATTTCTACCCCCTGATCGGAGATAAAGCGCAGCCGCCGTCGATACCGCCGGTCATAATCAAGCGTCACGCCATGCGCTGCATCAGCCCATTCGCCAGCTGCAACGATGCCCAAAGCGCGGATCATCGTGCCGCCCAAGTAAAACAACCCGTACCCCATGTATCAGAAGTTTTTTGCTTCTTTTTTTTAAAAAAGAAGTGATTTTTTTGCATTCTCAAAACAGAAAATACCTCTGCGCCATCGGCAGCACCTCCGCCGGCTCGCAGACCAGCAACTCCCCATCAGCCCGCACCTCATAGGTCTCGGGGTCCACCTCGATATGCGGCGTGGCATCATTATGGATCATCGATTTTTTGCCGATGCCACCACGGGTGTTGCTCACCGCCGCGAGCGGCCTGGTGAGGCCGAGGCGCTGGCCGATGCCGTCATCCAACGCCGCCTGGCTGACGAAGAGCAATGATGATTCAATCAGCGCGCGGCCATAGGCACCGAACATCGGCCGGTAATGCACGGGCTGCGGCGTGGGGATGGAGGCATTGGCATCGCCCATCTGTGCCATCACGATCGAACCTGACTTCAGCACCAGATCCGGCTTGACGCCGAAAAACGCCGGTGACCATAACACGAGGTCCGCCAGCTTACCCGCCGCGATGGAGCCGACATGCGCGGACAGACCCTGCGCGATGGCGGGGTTGATGGTGTATTTCGCGATATAGCGCTTGATGCGGGCGTTATCCGCGGTGCCATCCCCCGGCAGCGCGCCGCGTTGCAGCTTCATTTTATGCGCCGTCTGCCAGGTGCGGATGATGACCTCGCCGACGCGCCCCATGGCCTGGCTGTCGGATGAAAACATCGAGAGCGCGCCGAGATCGTGCAGAATATCCTCGGCCGCGATTGTTTCGCGCCGGATGCGCGACTCCGCAAACGCGATGTCTTCCGGGATTGATGCGTCAAGGTGATGGCACACCATCAGCATGTCGAGATGCTCGTCCAGCGTGTTTACCGTATAGGGCCGCGTCGGGTTGGTGGAACTCGGTAGCACGTTGGGCAGGCCAGCGACACGGATGATATCCGGCGCGTGACCACCCCCGGCGCCCTCGGTATGAAAGGCGTGGATCGTGCGGCCCTTGAAAGCGGCAATGGTGTCCTCGACGAAACCGGATTCGTTCAGCGTGTCGGAATGCAGCATCACCTGAACATCGAAACGATCGGCCACCGAGAGGCAGCAATCGATGGCGGCAGGTGTGGTGCCCCAATCCTCATGCAATTTCAACGATGACGCCCCGGCGCGGATCATCTCCTCCAGCGCCGCCGGCTGGCTGGCATTGCCCTTGGCGGTGAAGGCTAGGTTCATGGGAAACGCCTCGGCCGCCTGGAGCATGCGCGCGAGGTGGAACGGCCCCGGCGTGCAGGTGGTGGCAAACGTGCCGGTGGCGGGGCCGGTGCCGCCGCCGGTCATGGTGGTTATACCGGAGGCCAGCGCCTCCTCGATCTGCTGCGGGCAGATGAAATGGATGTGCGAATCGATCCCGCCCGCCGTGAGTATCTTGCCCTCGCCGGCGATGATTTCCGTGCCGGGACCGATGATGATATCCACGCCCGGCTGCACATCAGGGTTCCCAGCCTTGCCGATCTTGCTGATCCGTCCCGCAATAATCGAAACATCCGCCTTGACGATCCCCCAATGGTCGATGATCAGCGCATTGGTGATCACGGTATCGGCGGCACCTTGCGCGTTGGTCATCTGCGATTGCCCCATGCCATCGCGGATCACCTTGCCGCCACCGAATTTCACCTCCTCGCCATAGGTGCAAAAATCCTGCTCCACCTCGGCGAACAGCTCCGTATCCGCTAGGCGCACGCGGTCTCCTTTGGTGGGGCCGAACATATCGGCATAGGCCGCGCGGCTCATCCGTGCCATTATGCCACGCTCCCCATCACCAGCCCGCGAAACCCGTAAATTTTCCGCGCGCCGCGATAGGGCACCAGCACCACCTCACGGCTCTGCCCAGGCTCGAAACGAATCGCCGTGCCCGCCGCGATATCCAGCCGCTGGCCGCGCGCCTCCACCCGGTCAAAATCCAGCGCCGCATTGGTTTCGGCAAAATGATAATGGCTGCCAACCTGGATCGGCCGGTCCCCGGTATTGGCAACAATCACCACGGTTTTCTCCAACCCGGCGTTCAGCTCAATGTCACCTTCCGGTGTAAAAACCTCCCCCGGGATCATCGAATCGGCTCGTGTACGGTGACGAGTTTGGTACCATCCGGGAACGTCGCTTCCACCTGCACATCATGGATCATCTCAGCCACACCTTCCATCACCTGATCGCGCGTGATCACATGCGCCCCCGCCTCCATCAGCTCGGCCACACGCCGGCCGTCGCGCGCCCCTTCCACCACGAAATCAGAGATCAACGCCACCGCCTCGGGGTGGTTCAGCTTCACGCCGCGCTCCAGCCGTTTGCGCGCGACGATCGCCGCCATGGCGATAAGAAGTTTGTCTTTTTCACGCGGCGTCAAATTCATTTTTTACTCCCTCATCCCTGCCACACGCGCGGCAGCGGGCCGGTCCGAAGCACTGCCAGAGCACGCCCGACGAGCCGGCGCAGTTGCGCCGCATCCGGCGCCAACAGGCGCGCCAGCAACACCTCGCCGCTAAAACTCGCACCGGCATGCCCGCCCTCAAGGGCTGCCCGCACACCGTCAAGCCGTGCCGCCACGCCCGGCCCGGTGGCAAAAATGGAAGCCACCGCCCTGGCCCCCGCCGCCACGCCGGGCCGGTTGAGCAAAGCCGAGATATCGCCATCCATTCGCGAAACATCATGCCAGATCAACGTGCCCTCACGGCGCAGCGAAATGCTGTCACGCAGAAAACCCTGGTGCAAGCTCTCACCCATCGCCAGCCGGCCGAACACCAGGCTCTCAACCCCGAGAAACGCCGCGCCCTCGGCCAGCTCAACATCCAGCGTGCGATTCAGCGCGAAGCCATCGAACAAAATCGTCTCCTGCGGCAAATAATCCAGCCTGGCGTTAGCCCTCACCACCAGCCGCGTACGCACCCGCGCCGGTGCCTCCAGCGCGCGGTAAACCCGCTCCGCCGCCTGGGTGGTGAACGTGACCGCCGCACCTGGCGCCACTTCCAGCGCGGTATCCAGAATATCCCCACCGGCAATGCCGCCGGAGATGTTCAGCGCCACCGCCTCCATCCCCTGTCCGCGCGGCAGCCGCGCCTTTAGGCAGCCTTCCTGGTAGAAACGCTCCAGCCGCGTCACACCGCCATCATGCTTGAACGCCAGATCCAGCCGCCCGCGCGCGCGTTGTGCTGGCGCGGTCATCTGCTGGGTGGCGATAAAATTCATGGCCGATGCTGGCGGCACAGCACTTTCGCCGTCAAGGGGGCAAATAACGCATGGCGGTGCAAAAATTAGCCCTTGACCCGGCAAATCCCCGCACCGGATAGATGAAGCATGAATGTTCCGCAGCGCGTCATAAGGCAACGGCGCCAATACAACCAATGGGTCGGTAACCAGACGCTGGAGGATTTCGCCCTCCGCTTCACCGCCGCCCGTGCGCGGCGCGGGGCTTTTTCGGTCGGCAACACCGCCCTCGGCGCCGTCTCCTTTCTGGCTTGCGAGGCCATAGGCGGCTCCATCACGCTCAGCTTCGGCTTCGCCAACACCATGGCGGCCATCGCGGCCGCCGCCATCATCATGTTCCTGGTCGGCCTGCCCATCTGCGCCGCCGCCACCAGGCATGGGGTGGATGTAGACCTGCTCACCCGCGGCGCCGGCTTTGGCTATATCGGCTCCACCATCACCTCGCTGGTCTACGCCACCTTCACCTTCATTTTATTCGCCATCGAGGCCAGCATCATGTCGGCCGCCATCGTGCAGGTGCTGCATCTGCCGTTCTGGCTGGCCAATGTTATTTCCGCCCTCGCGGTCGTGCCCATCGCGGCCCTTGGCATCAAGGCCATCAGCCGCATGCAGTTGTTCAGCCAGCCCATCTGGCTTGCCCTGCAATTCGGCCCGCTGCTCTACCTCGCCGCCGAGAGGCTGCCGGATTTTTCCGCCTGGACGCAGTTCACGGGCAGTACAGGCGCCACGGGTATTTCGCTCCTACCCTTCGGCATGGCCACCTCCATATTATTGTCCCTGCTGCCGCAAATCGGCGAGCAGGTTGATTACCTCCGCTTCCTGCCGCCGCGCGCGCAAACCCATGGGCTGAAATGGTGGGGCACCATGCTCTTCGCAGGCCCGGGCTGGGTAATCACCGGCAGCGCCAAGCTCGCCGCCGGTTCCTTCCTCACCTATCTGGCGGTGGAACGCGGCGCCGACTGGGATGCCGCCAGCCAGCCCGCCACCATGTTCCGCATCGCCTATATGGAGGTGTTTCACAACGCCCCGCTGGCCTCAGCGCTCATGCTACTTTTCGTCGTCACCTGCCAGATGAAGATCAACACCACCAACGCCTATGCCGGCTCCATCGCCTGGTCGAATTTTTTCTCCCGTCTCACCCACAGCCATCCCGGCCGCGTCGTCTGGGTGGGCTTCAACGTAGCGCTCGCCCTGCTGCTCATGGAGCTGGGCATTTTCCGCGTCATCCAAAATATTCTCGGCCTGTACGCCAATTTCGCCGTCGGCTGGATGGGCGCGCTCGCCGCCGACCTCGTCATCAACAAGCGCCTCGGCCTGAGCCCGCCCGGCATCGAGTTCAAACGCGCGCATCTGTATGACATCAACCCCGTCGGGCTCGGCGCCATGGGTATTTCCGTGCTCGTCTCCACCCTCATGAGCTTTGGCGTATTTGGTCCGGTCTGCCGGGCTTTGGCGCCCTTCGCCGGGCTGCTCACCGCCTTCATCGCCGCCCCCGCCATCGCTTATCTCACCGGCGGAAAATATTATCTCGCGCGTAAGCCCGAACCTATTCCCGCGCAAAGGTGCATTGTCTGCGAGGGCGCGTTCGAGGCGCCGGACATGGCCGCCTGCCCGGCCTATGGCGGCGGCATCTGCTCGCTCTGCTGCACCCTGGAAGCCCGCTGCCGCGACATGTGCAAACCACGCGGCCGCGTCTCGGCGCAGGCGCAAGACCTGCTCTCGCCGCGCCTCGCGCGCTGGGCGAAACGCCATGTCGATGCCCGCATATTCCCCTTCCTGGCGCTGCTGCTGCTGTTCTCGGCGCTCATCGCCGGGCTGCTCGGGCTGATCGGCTATGAGTACAACACCCTCGCCCCCGCCTCCGGGCCGATCGCCAGCAACACGCTGCTGGTCGTGTTCTTCCCGCTCTTCGTGCTGGCCGCCCTGGCCGCCTGGCTGCTCGTGCTTGCCCATGCCAGCCGCCGCGCCGCCGAGGCCGAGGCCGGGCAGCAGACCACCATGCTGCTCGACGAAATTGCCGCGCACCGGCGCACCGATACCGCGCTGCAAAAGGCCAAGGCCGCCGCCGAGAGCGCCAATACCGCGAAAAGCCGCTACATCGTCGGCGTGATCCATGAAATCCGCGCGCCGCTGAACGCCATTTTCGGCTATGCCCAGCTCCTGGAAGCCGGCGGCACATTGCGCCCGGAGGATGCCGTGCGCACCATCCGCCGCTCGGCCGCGCATCTCTCCAACCTCGTCGATGGCCTGCTGGATATTTCGCAAATCGAAACCGGCTCCCTGCATCTGCATCGCGACCATGTGGATTTCGCGGAATTCCTTGACCAGATCGCCGACATGTTCCGCCTCCAGGCCGCCGCCAAGGGCATTGAATTCCGCGACGAGCGCGGCGCCAACCTGCCGCCCTTCATCTACACGGATGAAAAGCGCCTGCGCCAGATCCTCATCAACCTGCTCTCCAATGCGATAAAATATACCGCCCATGGCAGCGCCACATTGCGCGTGCGCAAACGCGGCCAGGTGACGGAATTCGCCGTGCTCGATACCGGCCATGGCATCCGTCCCGAAGACCTCCAGAAAATCTTCGAACCCTTCGAGCGTGGCCATCTGCCCGCCGCCAATGCCGTGCCCGGCACGGGGCTTGGCCTCACCATCTCGAAACTGCTGACCGAAATCCTCGGCGGCGAAATCGCGGTTGAAAGCACACAGGGCGAGGGCAGCATTTTTCGTGTACGCCTGCTGCTTTCGCAAGCCCCGGAGATGGGGATAAAAATGCCGGCGCGGCGCATGACCGCCTATGCCGGACCGCGGCGCAAAATCCTCATCGCCGATGACGATGCCGACCAGATCCGCCTCGTCACGGAAGTGCTGCTCCCGCTCGGCTTCATCGTTCTGGCCGCCACCGACGGCCTGGCCTGCCTTGCCATGGTGGAGGATGCCGCGCCAGATCTTGCGATTCTCGATATCGCCATGCCGGGAATGTCAGGCCTCGAAGTGGCGGCGGCGTTGCGCGCGCGCGGTGCCGCGTGCAGAATCCTCATGGTCTCCGGCAATCTGCACGATGCCGCGCCGTACGGCCCGGCGGATTATGACGGGTTTCTCGCCAAGCCGATCGATCTGCGCGCGCTGCTGGAGCGCATCGGCGCATTGCTGGCGCTCGACTGGGTGCAGGACAGCCCGGCGCCGCTGGCACCGCCCATAAACGCGCTGCCCACGGCCGGGCAGATTGCCGAATTGCTGCAATTGACGCGCATCGGCTACGTGCGCGGCATAGAGGCGAAGCTCGCCGAGCTGGAAACCGCAACGCCGGCCCTGGCCCCGTTCTGCCTGCAACTGCGCGGCTGGCTGCGCGGCTTCGAATTGCAGAAACTGAGCGCCTATCTCGAAGCCTTGCCGGAGCTGCAGGCATGAGCCCGCGCGACATCGTTCTGGTGGTGGACGACACACCCGAGACCCTGGGCCTGCTGACCGATGCGCTGGAAGGTGCCGGGCTTACCGTGCTGGTGGCAACCGGCGGCGGCGCCGCACTGGCATTGCTGCAACATGTCAGCCCGGACCTGATCCTGCTCGATGCCATGATGCCGGAGATGGATGGTTTTGCCACCTGCCGCGCAATCAAGGCCGAGCCGGCTTTCGCGCATATTCCGGTCATTTTTATGACCGGCCTGTCGGATACCGCGCATGTGGTGCAGGGCCTGCAGGCCGGCGGGGTGGATTACGTGGCCAAGCCCGTGGTGGTGGATGAAATGCTGGCGCGCATCCGCGTGCACCTGGGCAACGCCCGCGCCGCGCTGCGCACGCGCGCCGCGCTGGATGCCGCGGGCGGCTTCCTGCTCGCGGCGGACGAAGCCGGCGCGCTGCTCTGGTGCACCCCACAGGCCGAGGCAAGGCTTGCCGCCGCCATTGCCGCATTTTCAATGCCTGGCTTCAAAATTCCAGAATCCCTGGTACTACGCCAGGGTGAACGCCAGCTCACTTTCTCCCCCATCGGCCGCATCGGCCCCGGCGAGAGATTATTTCGCTTCACCGAGACCGGCGGCGGCCAGGAAGAGAATTTTCTCCGCCAGAATTTCACCCTCAGCGCGCGCGAGGCCGAGGTGCTGCTATGGATTGCCCGGGGCAAGCCCAACAAGGATATTTCCGATATTCTCGGCATCTCGCCGCGCACGGTGAACAAGCATCTCGAACAGGTATTTTCCAAGCTCGGAGTCGAAAACCGTGCCTCCGCCGCGGCGCTGGCGGTGGGGGCGCTGGCGAAACGCGGCTGAAGCGCGCGTGGGGCTGGTGGGACGGCCATGCGCCAGAAAAAGCCGCGTGGGGTTGGTGGGGCGGCCATGCGTCCAACAAGAGCTAAATATTCACCAGATGCGAAATATCGGCCGCCGTATCCACCGCCGTGCTGCCGGAACGGATGATCTTCCCGCGCTGCATCACATGGTAATGGTCAGCAAAGGACCAGGCAAAATCCAGATACTGCTCGATGATGACGATGGTCACACCCAGCTCCTTACGGACCCGGCGCAATGCTTCCTCGATCTGCTGCACCACGCTCGGCTGTATCCCTTCCGTCGGCTCATCCAGGAGCAGCAGCTTGGGTTGCCCCGCCAGTGCCCGCCCGATGGCGAGCTGCTGCTGCTCGCCGCCCGAGAGCAGCCCGGCCTTGCGGTTGGCGATCTGCGTCAGTTTCGGAAACAGTTCGAAAATATGCGCGGCGATGCCGGACTCGGAAAGCCCCTTGCGGCCGCTCAGCGCCGCCAGGCCCACGGTTAAGTTCTCCATGACCGAAAGCTGCGGAAACACATGCCGCCCCTGCGGCACATAGCCGATGCCCGCGCGCGCCCGGCCATGCGCGGGCTTGGCCGAGACATCCTCGCCATCGAACATGATCTTGCCGCCGGTGAGTTTCTGCACGCCCGCGATCGTGTTCATCAGCGTGCTCTTGCCCACCCCGTTCCGCCCGATCAGCGCCACCGCGCCGCCGCGCTCGACCCCCATGCTCACATCCCACAGCACCTTGCTCTGGCCATAGGCCGAGGAAACCGCCTGAACGTCCAGAAGCGTCATTCCTTGCCCCTTCCGAGATACACCGCCGCTACCTGCTCATCCGCGCGCACTTGTGCGACACTGCCTTCCTTGAGAATCTGGCCCTGATGCAGCACGGTGGTGTAGCCGTTCAGCGCCTCGACGAAGCTCATGTCATGGTCGATCACCAGCACCGCATGGCGGCCGAGCAGCGAGAGGATCAGATCCGCCGTGCGCTGCGTGTCCTGCGGTCCCATGCCCGCCGTAGGCTCGTCGAGCAGCAGCAGGTCGGCATCGGTCGCCACCACCATGCCGATCTCGAGCCATTGCTTCTCGCCATGCGCGAGATCTGCGGCCATGATGCCGCGCCGGTCGGCAAGGCCGATCTTCTCGAGAATCTCCTCGGCGCGCACAAGCTCATCGGCCGGGGTTACGGTTGTCAGCGTCCGCCACCAGGCGCGGTTCTTGCGCGCCGCCACCAGCAGATTCTGCATCACGGTCAGTGTCGGTAGCACGCCAGGCGTTTGAAATTTGCGGCAGATGCCGCGCCGCACGATCTCCTGCTCCGCGAGTTGGGTGATATTCTCATCCTTGAACGTGATCCGCCCCGCGGTCGGGCGCACCCGGCCGATGATGGTATCGCACAGGGTTGACTTACCGGCGCCATTGGGGCCGATGAGGATCCGCAATGTCCCTGGCGTGAGCATCATGGAAACATCGGAGAGCGCCTTGAAGCCATCGAAATCGACGGTGACATTCTCCAGCATCAGCAAGGGCGCGGGGATCGCGTTCATTCGGCGGTTTCCAGTTTGCGGCGCGTGAGCATGCGGCGGACCACGCGCTCCTCCGGTGAGCCGGGCCTGAACAATCCGGCGATACCGGCGGGCAGAAAGCTTACCGCCAGGATGAACAAGGCGCCAAGCCCGTAGAGCCAGAGCGAGGGCAGCGCCGAGCTGATCTGGTCCTTCGCGAAATTCACCAGCAGGGTTCCGGCAATCGCCCCCCACAGCACGTTACGCCCGCCGAGCGCCACCCACACCACCATCTCGATGGACGGCACCACGCCCACCAGCGCCGGCGAAACCACCCCCGCATGCAGCGTGAACAAGGCCCCGCCAATGCCCGCCAGCACGCCCGCGATGGTGAAGGCGCCAACCTTGTACGGCAGCGGATTATGCCCGAGAAAACGCACCCGGTTCTCGCCATCGCGCGTCGCCCGCAGCATGATGCCCCAGCGCGTCGCGAGCAGCCAGCGCAAGGCAAAATAGCAGATTGTAACAAGCACGAAGGTGATCCAGTAGATCACCCGCGCGGCGAAATTGCTGGTAATGTCGTAGCCGTCGAAGGTGGAATAATCGGTCAACCCGTTGAACCCGCCCGTATAGGCCTGCTGCGAGATCAGCAGCGTGCTGAAAGCCAGCGCCAGCGCCTGGGTGATGAGCGCGAAATACACGCCGCCTATGCGCCGGCGGAACACCAGCCACGAAAACGCCGCCGCGACGCTACCGGGTATCAGCACGATGCAGGCGAGCGAGAACCACGGGCTGGCGAAGGGATACCAGAAGGCCGGCAAGGCGGATACGCCGCTCCACACCATGAAATCCGGCATGTCGCCATTGGCGATGTTGAGCCCTTCGAGTTTCAGGTGCAGCGCCAGCGCGTAAGCGCCCAGGCCGAAGAACACGCCCTGGCCGAGCGAGAGTATCCCGCCCTCGCCCCAGATGAGCATGATGCCCATGGCGAGGATGGAGAGTGCGAGGAACCGGCCGAGGAGCGACAGCTCGTAGGCGTTGATGAGCAGCGGCGCGCACGCCCCGAACAGCAGCACCATGGCGGGCAGAATTTGTCTGGAGGAAATTTTCATCTCAACCCTCCAGGGCGCGGGTGCGCACGGTTATCACGCCTTGCGGGCGGAATTGGATGAACACGATCACGAATACCAGCAGCAGCACCTGCGCCAGGCTGACATCGACGAATATCTCGATCAGCGCTGTAAAAAGCCCGACGATGAGCGAAGCGATGGTGGTGCCGACCAGGCTGCCGAGCCCGCCGAGAATGACGACGAGAAAGGCCGGCACGATGTAGCTCTGCCCCACGGTCGGCGTTACCGGGCCGAGCAGCGCCAGAATAACCCCGGCCAGCCCCGCCACGCCCGTGCCCAGCGAGAACACCAGCAGGTCGACCAGCCGCGCATTCACCCCCATGGCCGCCGCCACCGGGCGGTCCTGGTTAACGGCGCGGACATAAAGCCCCAGCCGCGTCCTGTTCAGCAACAGCGCGATCGCCCCCAGCACGATGGCCGCGACAAGCAGAATGAAAATCCGCGTATCAGGCAAGGTGAGCCCGCCCAGCACGCCGGAAGAGATGGCAACCGTATGGTCAAGCCAGCCCGGCGCGATAACCTGCACGCCGATGGCGCCGAACAAATTGCGCGCCGCCTGCTGCAGAATGAGTGATACGCCCCAGGTCGCGAGCAGCGTATCCAGCGGCCGCGCCGAGAGGCGGTGGATGATGGTGAATTCCAGCACCGCCCCCAGCAGGGCCGCGCCGAGAAACGCCACCGGCAGTGCCACCAGCAGGCCAAGCGGCCCGGGCACCACCGCGAGGGTCATATACGCCAGATACCCGCCCAGCATCAGCATCTCGCCATGCGCCATGTTGATGACGCGCATCAGCCCGAAGCTGAGCGCCAGGCCAAGCGCCGCCAGCACGAACAGACTCGCCACGGAAACACCGTTGAAGACCTGGCCTAGGAGAAAAGCGGATTCCTGCATGAGACCCCCAAAAAATCCGGGGGCGCCCTTTCTCGCAAAAGGGCGCCCGTTTTTCAGAATGTGCTATGCGCCCCGCAGCTCTTGCCCGGGAAGGTCAGCGGATCATACGGCACCGGCTCGATCGGGCCGGGGGAGGACCAGATGACCTTGAACTGCCCATCCGGCTGCAATTGGCCGATATAGCCGGTCTGCACCATCGACTGGTTCGGCGCGAACTTCACCTCACCCAGCGGGCTGTCCTGGAAGCCCAGCGCCACCGCGGCATTACGAACCGCTTTCGGATCGAACGTACCGGCCTTCTTCACTGCATCCGCCCATTCCATAACGTCAACGTAACCATGTACCATCGGGTCATCGACCACCGCGTTCGCGCCATATTTCACCTTATAGGCCGCAACGAACGCGGCATTGGCCGCACCGGGCAGGCTCTGGAAATAATTCCACGACGTATAGGAACCCGCCAGCAGGCTCGGCCCCATGGCCTGCGCCTCGGGCTCGGCAATCGAGAAGCTCATCACCGGCAGCTTGTCCGGTGTCATCCCGGCGGCGGCCATCTGTTTGAAGAACGAAACGTTGGAATCACCGTTCAGCGTGTTGATGATGATATCGGGCTTGGCCTGCTCGATCTCGGCCACGATGGAGGAGAAATCCGTGCCGCCCAGCGGCACGTATTCCTCGCCCGAGAGCGTCAGCCCGGCATGCGCGATGTGCTTTTTCAGAATCAGGTTGGCGGTGCGCGGATAAACGTAATCCGACCCGAGCAGGAAAATTTTCTTATATCCCTTCTGCTCAGCCCAGGTCAGCGCCGGCAGCGCCTGCTGGTTGGGCTGCGCGCCGGAATACATGATGTTGGGCGAACACTCATTGCCCTCAAACTGCACGGGGTACCACAGCAGCGAATGCAGGCGCTGGAACACCGGCAGCATCGCCTTGCGCGAGGAGGAGGTCCAACCGCCGAATACGGTCACCACCTTGTCTTCCTCGATCAGCTTGGTTGCCTTCTGCGCGAAGGTCGAAGGGTCCGATGCGCCATCCTCCACCACCGGCACGATTTTCTTGCCCAGCACGCCACCCTTGGCGTTGAGCTGGCTGATCGCCAGAAGCTCCGCATCCTCCAACGGCACTTCCGAAATCGCCATGGTGCCACTCAGCGATTGCAGCACGCCAACCTTCACCGTGCCATCGGCCAGAGCCGGGCGCACCGCTCCCAGCATCGTGGTCGCCAGCAGCGCCGCCGCCAGTCCAAAATGTTTCAACGCCATCCCTCATTCTCCCCTATGCCGCGCGGCCCGTCGCCGCCGGTTCATGATGCGTTAAGCTAGGCCGGGCGTGCTGCGCCGCACCATGGGGTGTTTGACGTAGTGGGCGCGGCGCAATCGCCGCCGCGATACCTGCCATGGCGGTGATCCTATCCGCCCTGTTTCACGTATTGTGCGGAAAATCCATGATCGCGAAATCAGGAATCCCAGGAGCCGCCCCATGTTGTTAAGCCTGCCGGAAGACAGCCAGCCCGTTAAGGATATGTTCGAGCGCTTTTTCGCCGCGGAATCGCCCACCACCCGCGTGCGCGCCGCCGAGCCCCTGGGTTTCGATCCGGCATTATGGCGGGATCTGGTCGCGCTGGACGCCCCCTTCATGCGCCTCTCGGCGGAAGCCGGCGGCGGCGGCATGAGCCTGTTCGACGCCACGGTGATGATGGAACAGGCCGGCCGCCGCCTGGCCGCCGCGCCGCTCGCCGAATCCCTCGTCGCCCTGCGCATCCTGGGCGAGGTTGGTGGCGAGGCCGCGCGCGAATGGATCGAGAAGCTGCGCGACGGCAAAACCATGCTCAGCTTGGCCTTGAAACCCGTGACGGACGGCAAGCCGCAACTGGTGCCCGGCGGCGCGGTGGCGCACGGAATTCTGGTGCTGGATGGCGAGCAGCTGTTCATCGAAACGCCCGAAACAGCACTCGATGCCCCGCTCACTCTGG
Source organism: Pseudomonadota bacterium (assembly GCA_021826225.1). Lineage (GTDB taxonomy): Bacteria > Pseudomonadota > Alphaproteobacteria > Acetobacterales > Acetobacteraceae > Acidocella. Next base: position 18,362 of record JAKBAV010000011.1, read on the forward strand.
GCGGCAACGCGCTCGGCACATTTAAGCCGGGGCAGGGCAAACGCATCCCGCTCGGCACCAATGCCGATGCCGCCGCCATCTACGCCGCCGGGATCGAGGAATGGAAGCTGCTCACCGCCGCCGCCCTTGGCGGGCTGGCGGATGAGGCTATTAAAATGGCCGCCGCCTACGCAACCGAGCGCGTCGCCTTCGGCCAGCCCATCGGCACCTATCAGGGTATCTCCCACCCGCTCGCCAACGACATCATCGATGCCGACGGCATTAAATTGCTCCTCTGGCGTGCCCTGCGCGACCTCTCTGACGGTAAACCCGAAGCCGGCGCGGTTATTTCCGAAGTATTCTGGTGGGCCGCGCGCACCGCCAACATCTCCGTGGCGCACGCCTTGCACACATTCGGCGGCTATGGGCTGACCAATGAATACGACATCCAGCTCTATCACCGCCGCGCCAAATCCTGGGCCCAGGCCTATGGCAATCCGGAAGCCGAGCTGACCCGCGCCGGCCGCCGCCTGTACCAGAACGAGGCCGCCAGCCTGCCCGACCCGGGACTGGTCGAAATCGACTTCGCCGCGCCGGATACGAGTAACAACGCGCTGGCGGAAGAAACCCGCGCCGTGTTCGCCTCCGTTATCGACCCTGCACGCCACCGGCTCGGCGAACATAATTTCGAATCCTTCTCCTGGGATGTGCATCAGGCCTTGGGCAAAGCCGGGCTGCTGTTTCCGCAATGGCCGGTAAAATGGGGCGGGCGCGATGCCGATGAGGAATCCGCCCGCGCCGCCAACGCCGTGTGGCACGAGGTCGGCTGGGCCGGCTCGCCGCGCGGCACCACCGGGCTGGCCGCCAACATGATCATGAAATTCGGCACACCGGCGCTGCAGGACGAAGTGCTCCTGTCCTTTGCCCAAGGGAAGGCCACCGTCTGCCTCGGCTATACCGAACCCTCCGGCGGCTCGGACGTGTTCGCCGCCAAAACCCGCGCCGTGCGCGACGGCGATGACTGGATCATCAACGGTCAGAAAATGTTCACCTCCGGCGCCGAATGGGCAAGCTATGTGCTCCTCCTCACCCGCACCAACCCGGACGTGCCCAAGCACAAAGGTCTCACTGTATTTCTGGTGCCGCTCAATCTCCCGGGCATCGAAATCCACCCGGTCCACACCTTTATGGACGAGCGCACCAATGCCACCTTCTATGCTGACGTTCGGGTGCCGGACCGCTACCGCATCGGCGAGGTGGATGGTGGCATAAAATGCATGTCCGCCTCGCTCTCCGAAGAACAGGGCGGCTCCACCTACCACTACCAGATTCACGAAATGCTGGATGCCATCACCTGCTGGGCGGCCACCGAGGAACGCGACGGCATGCCCTTCATGCAACATCCCGGCACGCTTACCAGCCTCGCCAAAGCTCACGCCGCCGCGCTCATCAGCGAGGGCCTGTGCGCCCGCGCGCTGTGGACGCGCATCGCCCGCGAGCCAGACCAGGTCTACGGCCCGGCCTCGAAAATCTTCTCAACCCAGGCCTTCATCGACTATTCCGCCGAACTCGTGGACCTCGCCGCGCCGCACTCGCTCATCCGCGGTAAAACCGGGCTTGGCGTGGTCGAAAAAGGCTACCGCCACTCCACCGCGACCTCGATCTATGCCGGCGCCTCTGAGGTGCTGCGCAGCATGATCGCGGAACGCCGGCTCGGCATGCCGCGAAGCCGGGCCTGAGGGCAGGAGAAGGCCAGAGGTTTGTCCCTGGCCTTCTCCCCCCGCTTCAATGCGAGGTATCCGAGGTCGGACGGATGGAAATCATATCGATATTGACGCGCTGCGGCTGGGCGGCAACAAAGACTATGGCGGCGGCCATCTCACTGGCGGAGACCGTGTTGCTTTCATTCGTGTGGGATTGCATGAAGCTGCGGAAATTCGGGTCGGTGACGTTATTGGCGACTTCCGTTGCCGTGGCGCCCGGCATGAGTACGCAGACGCGGATACCATGCCCGCCGACTTCCTGGCGCATGGAGTCAGACATTGAATTGAGCGCGTGTTTGCTCGCGGCATAGGCGTTGAAGGGCGGGGCATTCTTGCGCCCGGCCTGTGATGAGATGTTGATGATGTCGCCATGGCCTTGCGCCTTCATGGGGCCGATGGCGGCGCGGCAGGTATAGACCGTCCCCATCAGGTTCACATCCACCACGCGGCGGTATTCCTCAAGATTGGTATTCTCGATGCCGCCCGCCTGGATGATACCGGCCGAATTGACGAGAATGTCGATCTTGCCGAAATGCGCCACGGTTTTTTCCACCGCCGCAGTGGCATCGGCCTCTATGGCGACATCGCCGGGCAGTGCCAGCGCGCGGACGCCAAGCGCCTCGATCGTCTTCACCAGGACTGCAAGCCTGTCCACACGCCGCGCGGAAATGGCGACATCCGCCCCCGCCTCGGCCAGGGCGATGGCGGCGGCCTCGCCGATGCCCGATGATGCGCCGGTGACAAGGGCCACGCGCCCGGCCAGTGATTTCGTCATTTATTTACTCTCCCAATATCCGAATGAACTCGCCAATACACCATGCTTCGCCTATGCTGAACAGCACGCATGGAAGCGATTGAAGTCTGGTGGCTTCCTTGGTCTTCAAAACCAATGGCCCGCGAATAGCGGGCGGTGGGTTCGATTCCCATCCGCTTCCGCCACGCGCCTACCGCTTCCCGATACGCGCCGTCCAATCCGCCGGCAGCACGATCTTCTTGGCCGTGGGGAAGCCGAGATAGCCGTTCTGCGCGAAGGTATAGGCATTGGTGCGCAACGGATCGCCGGAGACCAGCACCATGAAATCCTGCTTGTCGAACACGATCGGCACCATGCGCTCGGGATCGCCGCTTATGGCGAAATCCGTCGGCAATTTGCCGAGATTAACCTGGTGCGCAAGCGAGACGATGGGAAAATCCGCCCAGTTTTCCGTATAGGTTTCCACGCGCCGCGCCGTCATGCGGGCATGGTCATACAGATACTGCTTCACATCATCCTTGCTCCACCCCGCCTTGGCGATGATGTCCGCTAGGATGGGCGTGAGCACCAGCGCCGGCCGCAACGTGCCATAGGTGATGCCGCCGACGGTGAAGATGATCTCCCAGCGCGTGCAGGAGGCCACGGCATCCGCCAGATACGGCATGATCTCCTCCGGCGTGCTGCCGGTGACCGAGACGATGACATTGCCGCTGGTCATGCGCGAGATGCTCACGGTATTGTCGCCGGTTTTGAAGCCCATATCCTCGGCATTGGATGGCCAGCCCATGCCCGCCAGCGCATCCTCGTTTTCCGCCAGCACGACGCGGAAGGTATTGCCAAAGCATCCCTTATCCGTTTTGTGGATGAGAAAGCCGCACATGTTGCGCAGGGCCAGCCGCCAGAACCGGCCGACCGCGGTATTCGGCTTAAAGCCGTCGCGCAGCACGCCCTGCTCGTAATTGAATTTCAGCTCCTTGATGATCGGCCCGTTGAGGATGATCAGCGTTTCCGCCCCCGGCGTATTGCCCGAATGCTCCACGCCGTAATTCGGATCGACCATGGCTTCCGCAAGGGCGATGAGGATGGGCATGTATTCCGGCCGGCAGCCGGACATCACCCCGTTCACCGCCACGGCCCAGATTGTCACCGCGCGGCTCGCCGGCAACACCACGCCGAGAATCTCATCCGGATCGCGATCGGTAAAGCTCAGAAAGGCTTCGATTTTCTCGACCGTGGGCGGGACAATTGGCAGCCCGTCGCTCCACTCGCGTTCATAAAAATAATCATTCACCTCTTCAAACGTGCCGCTGAACACGATGTCATGTGCCGCCGGCTCGTCCTCGAACACCATCACATCGGGCTGCTCGGTCAAATTGGCGATGACCTGCGCCGCGGTCACCCGCACGACATTGGCGCGCACCTCCGCCTGGCTTTGCGCCCCAGGGTGGCCTGGCACCATGGCCAGCGGAATATTGGGCATGCCCAACCCGACAGACGTCGCCACGGCCTGGCCCATGAACCCTTCGCAGGTCAGGGATGAAGAAGGATAACCGGCTTTTTCACACGCTTCACTGGCCCGCAGCACGGCGGGCGTACAAGAGCCTCAACAAGCCATCCCGGAGATGGCGGCATCGACCCCGAGCTCTTTGAAACGCTGTGGCAGCGAGGCCAGCAGCTCTTTCTCATTCGTGGTATGGGTATTGCCGAACTCGCGCCAGCTGACGAATTTTACGTCCGGATAGGTTTTGCGGATTTCGCTCTCAAGCTCGGCAAAAACCTCATCGCCCTGGAACAGATAATCCCATAACTGGGCGATGGTCTTGCCGTTCAGCGTATCGAACCGCTTGGCCAAAGGCTGGATTTTCTGCCGCCGTTCGCCACTGGGCCAGACGACGTCGTAAATACCCATTTGCTCCGCCATATAGGGCTCCTCCAGAAAAAACTTGGCCAGTTAATACACCCGCGCCGGCGCGGGGCGCAAGATCAACACATAGGGCGGAATGCGCTGCGCTTTCCGCCCTATACATGCTACTGATATTGCACTCAGACTATTGAAATGGAGCATTTACCTTGAGGCTTATGAAGCAAAAAACTGCAACAGATTGCGGGGTGGCTTGTGTGGCGATGCTAGCTGGCGTCTCGTGGGCAAAGGCCAGAAATGCACTGAACTACGACAAGAAAGATACAAAATTTTGGACCAACAAAGACACCATGAGAGATGCTTTGCTGAGCCTCGGAGTGATCACCGCTAAAGACCTCGTGGTTTGTAAGAACCCTCAGCGTCTCCAAAGGGATGCACTACTTCGAACCAATGTTCTGGCCAACGGAAATTGGCATTGGGCAGTGTGGGATGCTAAAAGGAAGACGCTGCTTGACCCGTATTACAAACGACCTCGTCCTCTCTCATGCCTCGTTGTGTTGAGGCGTAGAACTCCGAAATAAGCCAAGGTTCCGACTTATAATAGCCACCAGAAAGCGTAGGGCGGAAAGCACAGCGCATTCCGGCAACTAAAAAATGCCGACATACCATCTGGCCCTAGAGACGGCGCAAAAGGTGCTGAATGCACTTCGCTTCTCCGTCCACCCGCTACACACTCAAACGGTGAAACGCAGCCTCCGCCGCCGAAACCCCTTCCGCCATGGCCTGCAGAATATTCCCGCCATAGCCCTGCCGCACCGCGCCCGCGGCGAAAATCCGCTTATCCTTGGTCGCCAGCCCGGCATCTGTTCTCACATGGCCGGATTCGGTCAGCAGCGCGCCTGGCAGAAACCCCGAATTGGGCACCACCCCGATGAACGGAAACAGCCCGGTGCATGCAATCTCGCTTGCCGCCCCGGTTTTCACATGCCGCAACCGCACGCCGGACACACCCTGCTCGCCGAGAATCTCGGTAATCTCGCTATCCCACACAAATTCCACATTATCGCGCGAGGCGATCTTTTCCACATAATCGCGCTTGGCCTTCAGCGGCCCGCGGCATATCATGGTCACCTTGCGGCACAGTTTCGCCAGCACCAGTGCCTCTTCCACCGCCGCATCGCCACTGCCGGTCACCACCACATCCTGGCCACGGAAAAACCCGCCATCGCAGGTCGCGCAGCGCGACACGCCGCGCCCGGCAAACTCCAGCTCCCCCGGCACGCCAAGCGGCTTCAGCGTGGCCCCCGAGGCGATGATGATCACTTCCGGCCGATACGCATGGCCTTCCGCATCGGTAATGCCAAGCACCGCGCCGGTCTCAATCGTCGCAACGCTCGCCTCGATGATTCGCACCTGCGTCTTGCGCGCCTCCTCGACGAGATGAATGGCGAGGTCCTGGCCTGAGAAATGCCCCGGCACGCCGAGCCCATGCACCTCATCCACCGTCGCGACGAGGCCGCCGAACATGTAGCTGCCCTCGAACAGCGTCACCAGCCGGCCCAGCCGCGCTATATGGCAGGCCGCCGAAAGCCCGGCGAGCCCGCCGCCGATCACGGCGACCTCACAACTATTCCTAAGCGGCCTCATTCTGCCTCGCTCCGTCCGGAATGCCTGATTTCATTACGGAAAACAGCTTAACTGGTCGCTTCAAGCCCCGCAATGGAGGTGCGGTGCATAGTGCGCCCGCTATCCGCCGGGTACGGGATCACGCGGTGCAGCGCGCCGCCATTATCCCAGATGGCGAGATCGCCTTCCTGCCATTCATGGCTGTAGCAGAATCGCGGCTGCGCGGCCCATTCCTGCAACCGCGCCAGCAGCGCGCGGCCCTCCGCCTTGCTCCAGCCTACAATATAATCCGCCGAATAGCCGATCATCAGCGATTTGCGGCCATTCTTGCGCGTCCATACCAGCGGCTGCTCATGCGCGGCGCCGCGCTTGAACGGCTCCAGATCTTCCGGTGCCGCCACCTCGCGCACCGCGGCGACAACGCTATGCATCACGCGCAGGCCCTCAAGTGCTTTTTTCTCGTCCTCGGGCAGCGCCTCATAGGCGGCATAGGTGTTGCAAAACTGCGTCTGCCCACCCTTGGGTGAGGTTTTCCGGCAGGACAGCACAGAGGCTTTCGGCACTGGCTGGTTTATGGTCGTGCCATCCATATGCCAGAAGAAGGTCCCGAGCACATATTCCGGCTCCGGATTTTTCTTCTTGTCCAACGTGATCTCGTACACGTCATTCGCCTTGCTACCGCCCGGCGCGGTATGGGTGAAGTTCACCAGCGCGCCCAGCGCGCCGGTAAAGGCGACCTGCTCCTCATCAGTGAGCTTCAGCCGGGGGAAAATCAGCGCGTCGTGCAGCTCCAGCAGCTCCATGATGCGCGCCGCCACCGCCGGCTCGCATAAAGCGGCGCGGTCGACATGCAGGACGGCGCCGATCTCCGGCTTGATGACTTCGACCCTGATGGCGTCAACATTCATATCCATGGACATTCCCCTTTGCGATCAGTTTTTTGCTCCGCCGGCGTGAGCGCGGAAAACCCGCGCAAATGCCGCGTCCGGCCGGAGGCGCACGATGCTGAACACATCATTAGCATCAGCCCGCCGCAAGGTCAACCAAGCAATCGGGAGCCTCTGAAACGGGAATGGCGCTTGGATTGGATCGCTTAGATTAGATCGCTCAGGTTGGATAACGTCTTATCCACGATGGCGAGGGCCTCCCGGTGCCCATCGGTCAGCCCCAGCGCCGCCTCCGACACGATCATGCGCGCCAGCGCCACCGCGATCATCACGATCCCGGCGGCCGAGCCGTCACCCCCGAAGCGCGCCGGCAGCAGGCGCGTCACCGCCGCGATCTGCATGGCGCGGAATTCCTGGGCGGACCGCACGATCTCGGCGCGGATCGGCTCGCGATGAATGGCAATCGAGGTCAGCTCGCTCGCCAGCGCCGCCCCGGAAGGGTCGCTGTTGAGTTCCCAGAGCGCGCGCAACGGCTCGGGCCCGGCCAGTGCCTCATCGAACCGTGCCAGGCGCCGCTCATTCACCCGCCGCACCACCGCCAGGATCAGGTCGTCCATGGTCCGGAAATAATAGTACAGCAATTGCGTCTTGAGTCCCGCCCTGGCCGCAACCTGGCGGGCCGTCAGCTCCGGCATGCCCTCATCGCGCAGCACCTCCTCGGCGGCATCGATGAACCGCGTCCTCGTCTGCGAGCTTTCCAGTCCCAGCCTGCGCGGGGCCTGCGCCGTATCATTATCCATGCAACACCGGGGGGTGAGAGTATCTCAGCAATTTCTTACACATTCGGCGCGGGCGATGAAAGCACGGCGGCGCCGCGCAGCCGCCGGTCGTTGATCCGCCGCGTAAAGCGGATTGTGTCCAGATGATCGAGCAGCGGCATGGTGTATTTGCGCGAGATGCCGAGCGCCGCGCCGATATCCGTCGCCAGCAGCCCCGACGAGCTTTCCAGCAGGGGCGCCAGGCGCCGCATGGCGTCCTCGACCGCCTCCTGGTGGAACAGGATTTCCCGGTCCTTGGCGCGATCGACCGCGCGGATCACCACCCCCTCGCGCAGCAGCCGGTCCACCGCCCGCTTCGCCGCCCGGCTGGTGACGATGGTTTTCGGGTCGGGCGGGGATAATGCCGCGCCGCGCAACAGCGCCTCGATCCGTGCCGCCAGCGCCGCCTCGTCCCGCGCGGCTTCCAGCGCCTCATCCGGCCGGGGCAGCACGAGCTGGGCGCCGTGCCGGGCAATCGCCTGACGCGCCAGAAGCACGGCTATGGCCTCATCGAGCACCGCGGCACTGGTCTCCGGCAGGGCAGCCAGCAGCTTGCCGGGCGCCAGCCCCTCGCGCCGCGCCGCCAGCACCGCGATAATGCGCGCGCAAACCGCCTCGAAGGCTGCCAGCGCCACCACCAGCCCGGCGCGGCCCGTATGCACGGGCTGCGCCGCGAGCAGCGTGCCGACATGCCCCGGCGCCAGGGCGGATAGCCGCGACAGGGCCTGCAGACTGGTGCCCGCCGCCCCCTGCCCCGCAAGCTCGGCTGCCACCAGCGCCGCCCCCTCCAGCCGCGCCAGCATCGCCAGCCGCGCCAGCGCGGGTGCCGCGTGCCGGCGCTGGCGCCGCTGCACCGGCTCCAGAATCATGCCGCCGGCCACGGTGCGGGCCGGCGAGACGAGCCGCAGCACCACATGCGCGCGCGCCGCGCAGGCCACCGGCGCGGCGAAATGCAACTGCGCGAAGCCGCTCTCGCCGGGCTCCAGCACATCGCGGTCCAGCAGGCGCAGCCGGATGTCGGACTCCGCCGTGCCGAACAAGGCGCGCAGCACCATGCCGTTTTTCAGCGCTGGCGCGCCCGCCACCGCGCGCAGGGTCACGGTCAGCCAGTCCGATGGCACCAGCATGCCAGGTGCTGCCAGCACCATGCCCCGGCCAAGCCCGGCAATCTCGACATCGCGCAAATTCAACGCCACGCGCTGGCCGGGCGCGGCCGAGGCCACCCCCGCGCCATGGCTCTGCACCCCGCGCACCCGCACGGTCGCGCGCGCCGGGAACAGCTCCAGCGCATCGCCCGCCGCCACCGCCGCGCCGCGTAGCGTGCCTGTTACCACCGGGCCGTGCCCGGCCACCGCAAAGGCCCGGTCCACCGGCAGCATGGCAAAGCCATGCTGCTCCGCCGGCCCCGCTTCCAGACCCAGCAGCACCTGCCGCAAGGCCGTAATGCCCGTATCGCGCGGCACCGAGGTCAGCACCGGCGGCGGCAGTTCGAACCCCGCCTGCATCAGCAGCCGCACCCCCGCCGCCGCCGCCGCCGCGGCCTGTTCTGGGCTCACCAGATCAGCCTTGCTCACCGCCAGCACGGCGCGGCGCAGCCCGAGCAGCCCGGCAATTTCGACATGCTCGATGGTCTGCGGCTTGATGCCCTCATTGGCCGCCAGCACCAGCAGCACAGCGCCAATCCCGGTCGCCCCCGCAATCATGGTGCGGATAAAGCGCTCATGCCCCGGCATGTCGATCAGATCCACTTGCCGGGCCGCCGCCTGCAGCCGGGCGAAACCCAGGGCAATGGAAATACCGCGCGCCTTCTCCTCGGCCAGCCGGTCGGTCTCCTCGCCGGTCAGCGCCCGCACCAGCGCCGTCTTGCCATGGTCGACATGGCCGATCACGCCGACCACCAGAGCGCTCATGGCACGGCCAGTACCGCCGCATGCCATGCCGCCGCCAGAAGCGGTATTTCGGCATCGGTGACGGCCAGCATGTCAAGCAGCAACCGGCCCTCGCTGAGGCGCCCCACCACCGCCGGGCGATGTGCCCGCAAGGCCGCCGCCGCCGCTTCGGCGCCCATGGCCGGCAGCAGCGCCACGGCCCAGCTCTCTATCCGCGCCTCGGGCAGCGCGCCGCCACCAGCAAAGCCCGCGCTGTGTTCCAGCACCCCCTGGCCGAGCCGTTCCAGCAAAGCCTCGGCCCGGCGCCGCAATACGGCACCATTCTGCCGCAGCATCGCATGAACCGGCACGCAGAGCGGAAAATCGCGGTGCAGCCTCAACGTGGCTTCGAGCGCCGCCAGGGTCATTTTATCGAGCCGCACGGCACGCAGCAGCGGGTGGGTGCGCAGCCGGTCCATGGCCGCCGGCTGGCCGAGCAGCAGCCCGGCCTGCGGTCCGCCAAGCAGCTTGTCGCCGCTGCACGTTACCATATCCGCCCCCGCCGCCAGCGCCTGGGCCAAGGTCGGCTCCGCGCTGCCCGGCGTTTCATGCAGCAGGCCGCTGCCGAGATCGGCCACCACCAGCAGGTTGCGCTCCCGCGCCAGCGCGGCAAGCTCGGCTATGCCGGTTTCCGCCGTAAAGCCGATCATCCGGAAATTGCTCTGATGCACCTTCAGCAACACCTTGGTTTCCGGCGTGATGGCGGCGCGGTAATCCGCCAGCCGCGTCTTGTTCGTCGCCCCCACCTCGACGAGCCGCGCCCCGCCCTGGCGGATGACATCCGGCACACGGAATCCGCCACCGATTTCCACCAGCTCGCCGCGCGAGACGATCACCTCGCCACCGCCGGCCAGCGCGCTCAAGGCCAGCAGGATGGCCGCCGCGCCATTATTCACCGCCAGTGCCGCCGCCGCCCCGGTGAGATCGCGCAATAGCGGCTCCAGCGCCGCGCCGCGCGCGCCGCGCCTGCCGGAGGCAAAGTCGAATTCCAGGTTGCAATAGCCCGCCGCCACCTCCGCCACCGCCGCCACCGCCTCCGCCGCCAGCGGGGCACGGCCGAGATTGGTGTGCAGCACGATGCCGGTGGCGTTGATCACGCGGCGCAGGCCGGGGCACCGCCGCGCCGCGAGGCTTGCGCCGGCCGCTTCCAGCACGGCCTCCAGCCCGGGTATTTCAGTCAAGCCGCCACTGCCGATTTGTTCACGTAAGGTGGCAATATGCTCCCGCAATGCATTGACAACAGAAGATCGGCCATACAGCTCGCACAAAGCCGCCGCCGCCGGCAGCTCGAAAAACCTCTGCACCTGCGGCAGGTTGCGGCGGGCAGCGGCGCCCTCTTGTCTCTGGGTTGCCAATGTTTCTTATCCCCAGCTTTGAATAAAGCCCCTGCAAACGCATGCTAACAGAGTGTACAGCGGCGAGAAATATTTGCAAAACGGAGGCAGCATGAGCGAGCAGACACCAAAACTCACGGCGCTGGCGCATGGCGGCGGCTGCGGCTGCAAGCTCTCGCCGGGCGTGCTGCGTGAACTGCTCGCGGATATGCCGGGATTCGGCCCCTTCCCCGATCTGCTGGTCGGCATTGAGACCGGGGATGACGCCGCCGTGTACCGCATCAACGGCAGCCAGGCCGTGGTGGCGACCACCGATTTCTTCATGCCCATCGTCGATGATCCGTTCGATTTCGGGCGCATCGCCGCGGCCAACGCGCTCTCGGATGTCTATGCCATGGGCGGACGGCCGATTCTGGCACTCGCCATACTCGGCATGCCGCTCGGCAAGCTCAGCGCGGACGCCGTGCGCGCCATATTGCAAGGCGGTGCCACGATATGCGCGCAAGCGGGCATCCCCGTGGCGGGCGGCCATTCCATCGATGCGCCGGAGCCGATCTACGGCCTGGCGGTGATCGGGCTGGTCAACCCGGACCGGATCCTGCGCAATACCGGCGCGCGGGCCGGCGATGTTCTGATTTTGACCAAGGGGCTCGGCATCGGCGTGATCAGTGCGGCGCTGAAGGCGGGCCAGCTCCCGCCGGCGCAGGAGCGGGCGGTCTATGCCACGCTCGTGGCCTCTGCCACGCAGCTGAACGCGGTGGGGCATGATCTGGCCGGCATGGCGCAGGTCCACGCGGTCACGGATGTCACCGGCTTCGGCCTGCTCGGCCATGGGCTGGAAATCTGCCGGGGCTCGGGGCTTGCCGCACATATCAACTACGCCGCAGTGCCGCTGCTGGCGGGGGTGGGAGCGCTCGCGCCAACCTACCGCACCGGCGCCGCGGTGCGAAACTGGGCCAGCTACGGCCATGAGGTCAGCCTCGAATCCGGCATCGCGGATTGGCAGCGCGATGTACTGGCCGACCCGCAGACCAGCGGCGGCCTGCTGCTGGCGGTGGCACCGGAAGGCGCGGAAGCGGTGCTGGCCTGTCTGCGCGAAGCCGGATTCGGCCTTGCCGCGGCCATCGGCGGGATGACGGCGGGGCCGCCCAAAATCAGCGTTACGGCCTGACTATATCAGGCGCGCCTTGAGCCAGGCACCGCAGCACTTGATCGCGCTGCGCCCCATCGGCGCCGGGAAGGACAGAAACCCATGGATGGCACCCTCGTAATCAACGGGCTCGACCGGCACGCCCTCCACCGCGAGCCGCCGGGCATAGGCCAGGCCCTGATCGCGCAGCGGATCGTATTCGGCGGTCAGGACCATGGCCGGCGGCAGACCGGCCAGGCTGGGCGCCCGCAGCGGTGAGATATGAGGATCGTACGGATCGCTCTGCCCGACATAGCTCGTATGATAGAATGCCAGATCGTCCTGGCTCATGTAGAATCCCTCCCCGGTTCGCGCCATCGAGCCCTCCGGCGCGGCGGCCAGATCGGTCCCCGGATAGATGAGCAGCTGCGCCACGGGTTGCGGCCCGGCTTTGTCACGCAGGGCGAGCGCCACCACGGCGGCGAGGTTGCCGCCGGCGCTGTCTCCCGCCACCGCGAAGCGGGACGCATCGGCGCCGATTTCCGCCGCATGCGCCAACGCCCAGCCCGTCGCCGCCAGGCAATCATCAAGCGCCGCCGGGAAAGGATGCGCCGGGGCCAGCCGGTAGCCGACGGACAGCACCACGCAATCCGCCGCCAAAGCGAGCCGGCGCGCCAGATCATCATGCGTGTTCAAATCCCCGGAGATAAAACCGCCGCCATGGAAAAACATCACGAGAGGCAGCGTCCGGTCCGGATGCGGGGAATAGAGGCGCACCGGCAAGGGGCCGTGCGGCGTGGCCAGCGCGCGGTCCTCGACATGCGCCACCGGGATGGGCGGCATGGCCGGCATTGGCGGCATGTCCTCCGGCTTCATCCGGCCCTCGGCCAGCGCCCGGCCCATGGCAACGGCGCCGGGCAGATGCGGCAGGATCATCGCGAATTGCGGGTCTACAGGCATGCGGCTATCCCCATCTTTTTCAACCCTCTTATTTTAACCGGAGGCCAGAACCCCTGGGTGCAAAACCGGCAAGGCCGGGGCAATTTCCTCCGCCCCCTCGCGATGCCGTAACATTTCGACCAGCAGCGCGAAAGCCGGAGAGGCCTGGCGGCGGCTGGGATAATATAGATGATAGCCGGGCCAGGGCTGGCACCACTCCTCCAGCACGGCAACCAGCCGGCCATCGGTGAGATAGGGCCGCGCCATATCCTCCGGTATGAAGGCAAGTCCGAATCCGGCGAGTGCTGCGTTCCGCGCGTCGAAAATACTGTTGAACACGAGCTGGCCGTCAACCCGCACCTTCAATGGCTGGCCGTTCTGCTCGAACTCCCAGGCATAGAGCCCGCCATGGGTCGGCAGGCGCAGGTTGATGCAGTTATGGCCGACCAGCTCGCGCGGGGTGAGCGGCACCGTCCGCCCGACGAAATAATCCGGGCTGCCAACCACGAGGAAGCGCAGATCGGGGCCGATGCGCACCGCGACCATATCCTTCGCCACCTGTTCGCCCAGGCGCACCCCGGCATCGTAACGCTGCGCGACGATATCGGTGAGCCCGTATTCCAGCGCTATTTCAACCTTGATATCGGGATATTCCGGCAGGAAACCGGCCAGCTTCGGCCATAGCACGGTCTGCGCCGCATGGTCGCCGGTGGTGATGCGGATATTGCCGGAGAGCTTGCCGCGCAAGGCGCTGAGCGCCTGCAGCTCGGCGGCGATTTCCTCCAGCCGCGGCGCCACGATCTGCAGCAGGCGCGCCCCGGCCTCGGTGGTGGCGACGCTGCGCGTGGTCCGCATCAGCAGCCGCAGACCCAGCCGCTCCTCCAACTGGCGGATGGTATGGCTGAGCGCCGATTGCGAGAGCCCCAGCCGCGCCGCCGCCCGGGTAAAACTGCGATCCGTCGCAACCGCTATGAATGCATAAAGGTCGTTTATGTTTTTATCTTGCATTGATAGATTTCTCTTACGAATTAAATGATCGTTTTATATGCGCCTACCTCATATGTTATTTATGTTGACGAATGCCATGGCTGTGCTGCGCGTAACGGGCGGGTCAGCAATGACGCAATTGGCGCAGGTGGCTTACTGCACGACGGCGCCGCGCCGCAGGCGGGCGATATCGGCCGCCTCAAAGCCCAGCTCTTCGAGAATTTCATCGGTATGTTCGCCGAGATGCGGGGCGCGGCGCGGGTCGAGGGGCGCGAACTGGCCCCCGAAGCCGACCGGTCCGGAAACGATTTTGACGCGTGTGCCATCTTCCACCTCGACCTCGAAAATCTGGCCGTTGGCGAGGGCCTGCGGATCGCTGGCGACCTCATGGATGGTTTTGACCAGTTCCCAGGGCGCGTCCCAGGCTTCAAAAATCGGCTGCCAGTGCGACCACGGCCTGGCGCCGATCGCCGCACCGAACGCGGTGACGATTTCGCCGCCGAACTCGGTGCGGCCGGCGACATCGGCGAAGCGCGGGTCTGCCAGGAGGTGCTCCACCCCCAGCATGCGGCAGAGCGGCGGCCAGTAGCGCTCGGGATCGAGCAGCATGAGCTGGATGTAGCGGCCATCCTGGGTGCGGTAGGCGCTGGTCATGGGGAAGCGGGCGGCGGCCGTGGTGGCGGCGAGCTGCGCGGCGGATTGCGTCTGGCTCTGCGTGATATCAGCTGAGAGTATCCACATGGCGGAGGCGAGCAGGGAAATATCGACGACGGAGGGCTCCCCGGTTTGCGCCCGCTTGAACAGGGCGCCGGCCATGCCGTAGGCGACGGCGACGGCGGAGGCATGGTCGCCCAAGGCGGCGCGCGGGCGCAAAGGTTCGTCATAGCCTGGCGGGCGCAGGGCCAAAGCAAAGCCGCCGCGCGCCCAGAAGGCCGAGGCATCGTAGCCGGCCTTGTCGGCTTCCTTGCCTTTGAAGCCGGTGCCATTGCCGCGCACGTAGATGAGCTTCGGGTTGCGCGCGCGCAGATCCTCGACATCGAGCTTCAGGGCGGCGATGGCCTTGGGACGCAGGCTGGTCAGGAACACGTCGGCGGTTTCGATGAGTTTCAGGAAAATTTCGCGGCCCTCGGCGGATTTGAGGTCGAGGCTGATGCTCTTTTTGCCGCGATTATTCAGCTCCATGGAGAGATTGGCGGATTTGGTGATGCGGCCATCGGCGATTTTAAGGGTGCGGTAGGGATCGCCGCCGCCGGGCAGCTCGACATGGATGATTTCGGCGCCCTGGTCAGCGAGCAATGCCCCCGCCGCCGGCACGAAGACAAACTGGGCCAGTTCCACGACCCTCACACCGGCAAACGTACCCTGCATTTTCGGCTCCCCCTGATGACAGCGCTTTTCGCTCGTAACATATTTTAGCAAGCGCTTGCTTGTTACCTTGGGAATCGGGTAGGGTCAAGCTGCGGCATGGCGTTCCGGCTGAATCGCGCGGAGTATCTCGCAACCAGACGAAGGGCTTGCTAGACGAATAAGCGCAACCGGCCCGGTGGCATTAACGAAGAGGATGGATGTGACCGTACCGATAAACGCCAAGCCGGACTGCGAACCCGCCAACGGCGCCAAGGCCCGGCCCGGCTTGGCGCGGCCAGCCCCCGTGAAAGCCGGTATGGCGGACCGCCGGCGCCACATCCTGGACGCGGCGACAAACCGTTTTGCCGAACATGGTTTCGAGGCGACCACCGTGCGGCAGATCGCCGATGATGTGAATATTCTGTCGGGCAGCCTGTACCACCATTTCGCCAGCAAGGAGGCGATGCTGCACGAGATCGTGCGCGAGACCGTGGAGAAGATGAGCGCCAATGTCGTGCGCATCTCCAAGGCGCCGGTGGACGCCGAAGCGCGGCTGACCGCGCTCATTCTGCTCGAACTGGGCGAAATGACGCGCAACCAGCAGGTCCATGCGATCCTCTCGAACGACCGCAAGTTTTTCCGCGTGCGGGAGGAGTTTTCTTATGTCGTAAAGGCCAAGCGGGAAGCGTATCATGCCTGGTGCGCGACCCTGCAGGATGGCATCGATGCGAAACTATTCAAGTCCAGCCTCGATTTTTATCTGACCATCAGCACCATCATCCGCATGCTCAACGCGGCGGCTGACTGGTACAAGAACGAAGAGGCGTATATGGCCAGGCCGCTCGGGGCGTATACGCTGGATGGGGTGATCGATTTTCATCTGGAGTTTGTGTTGAGCGCGGTGCGCGCGCCGGGGCGGACATCGGCGCCGATTCCGCGCGCCGCCTGCGAGGCGCTGGCGAAGTTCGTGGCCTGACCTTAACTACCGCGCATCCGGCGAAACCGTCACCGCCACGTCCATGCGGCCGATGCCGGGGATTTCGATGGTCATGACATCGCCGGGGACGACCGGGCCGACATCCGCGGCGCCAGAGAAGATGACATCGCCGGGATAGAGCGTCATGGCGCTGGAGGCGAAGGCGACGAGCTGCGCCGGGCTGCCGGTAAGGTCGGCGAATTTGCGCGTCCCGCGGAGTTCCCCATTCACCCGGAACGCGTAGCCGAGCGCCGAAGGGTCGGGGATTTCATCGGCCGTGACCAGGCAGGGGCCGAGCGTGCCGTAAGTGTCGAAGGATTTGCAGAAGCTGTAGAATTCCTTCTCCTCCTTCATCGTCATATCGAGTGCGCAGGTATAGCCGGCGACATGGTCAAGCGCCTCGGCTTCCGTAACATTGGTGCATTGCCGGCCAATGACGATGGCGAGCTCGGGCTCGTGCAATGTGGTGCGGTCCGTCCAGCGGATCCGCACGCCGTCGCTCTCGCCGGCGGCGGCGCTGGTCATCTTGAACAGAAAGCCCATCATGCCGAGCGGGGCGCCGTGATGCTTCCAGTTGCCGACGCCGCAGATGAACTTGCCGGGATTGGCAACCGGGGAGAGCAGGTTGACCCTTTCCCGCGCGATGGGCGTGACGGTGGCGGCGAGAGCCTGTATTTGCGGGCGGAGCTCGGCGAAATGGGCGAAAAAATGGTCGCCTTGCGGGAGCGGCCAGCGCAAGGGCGGCAGGCTATCGGCCACGGTGGTGACATCGCGGATGCCGTCCTCGCCCATAACGCCCAGGCGCGGTTGCTGCCCCGCGTCAGTCTTCAACGTGAACCGGCATAGCCGCATGTTTCTGGTTCCTCCCGGCGCGGGTTTTTCACCTCCGGCGTTGCCGGGGCAGTTGGTTGATATGGTGCAACCTATACCGGCGCCGCTATTGTAGCAAGCGCTTGGTCTACCGTGGCGGATGGCCCTGGCGGCGATTGACAGAGGGGATGATGCCTTCCTAGGTTTGGCGCGTGCGCCGCGCCGCACCGGGATTACCGCACTGAAACGCGCCAAAACGGCTTCTCTCGAAGCCCCATAACAAGAGGAATAAGCAAGATGGATGAGATTGCGCGGCTGCTGGCTTGCGAGGATATCCGGGCGGTGAAGGCGCGGTATTTTCGCGGCGTGGATACGGCGGATAGCGAGCTGGTGCGGGGCATTCTGGCCGAGGATTGCGTGCTGGATTATCGCGGCTGCTGCACCGATCCGGCAACAAAACGGGATTTTTTCCCGGCCATGAATATCGTGATGCGCGGCAGTGCCGGCTGGTCCTCCACGGGGCTGCGGGCAATGGGGATCGTGAGCGTGCACCACAGCCATAATGGCGAGATCGAGGTGAGCAGCGCCACCATGGCGCACGCCATCTGGTCGATGACCGACCGGCTGTTCATGCCGCCGGGCAAGGATTACGCGGTGATGACCGGCTATGGCTATTACCACGAAACCTATGAGAAGATCGGCGGCGCCTGGAAGGTGAAGACGTTACGAATCGAGCGGCTTCGCGTCGAAGCGCAGTGAAGGACAGAAAGTTAGCGAGGGAGCAAAACATGCCAGCCTATATGATCGCGACACGAATGGGGCCCGTGCGCGATACCGCCGCCATGGCCGAGTACAGCCGGTTGAACCGGGAACATGCGGGAGAATTCCGCTCACGCTATAATCTGACACCGCTGGTGGTGTATGGCGCGCTGGAGGCCGCGGAGGGGCCGGCGCCGGATGGCATGATCATCCTGCAATTCCCCACCATGGCGGACGCCAAAGCCTGGTATGACAGCCCGGCCTACCAGGCGGCGCTGCCGCACCGGCTGAAGGGCGCCGATTATACCGTGGTTTTTGTCGAGGGGCTGTAACAGCCACACCGCCACCCGGCTGGTTTCTGGGCTGCTGACTATAACATGCAGGCAAATTTCGCATTTTTCACGCGAGGTTTGCCTGTTTATGTGTTTATTGAGTGGCATTATTGTTTCTTATTGATTAAAAGACCGCGAGGCGCATTGCCGCGCCCTGAACCGGGATTGAGAGGGTGCCGCGCATGATGCGACACTCCCCCCGGCGGGACGGCACGCGACTAAATGGATACGAGATTGACGGCGGCACGGCGCCCGCTTTTATGGCCGCCGCAACGAGATTTTCAGGAAATTGACGCGATGTCCAAAGCCCAGCATGTTTTAACCCTCTCCTGCCGTAACCGGCCCGGTATCGTTGCCGCCGTCTCGACCTATCTGTTCCAGCATGGCGCCGATATTCGCGAGGCGCAGCAATTCGATGATGCCGAGAGCGGGAATTTTTTCGCACGCCTGGCATTTGACCTGGTGGGCGGCACCGGCATCACGAAGCTGCGGGAGGGGTTTGCCGCTCTGGCCGAGGAGTTCGGCCTGACCTGGAAAATTTCCGACCATGCGGTGCCGCGCCGGGTGCTGCTGCTGGTCTCGAAATTCGACCATTGCCTCGCGGATCTGCTGTATCGCTGGCGCATTGGCGAGCTGGAGATGACGCCGACCGGCATTGTGTCCAACCACGGCATCGAGGCCTATGCCGGGCTGGATTTCGGCGGGCTGCCATTTCATCATCTGCCCATAACCCGCGACACCAAGATGGAGCAGGAAGGGCAGATCTGGGCGCTGGTGAAGGAGACAAAATCCGAACTCGTGGTGCTGGCGCGGTACATGCAGGTGCTTTCCGATGCGCTGGCGCAGAAACTCTCCGGCCGCTGCATCAATATTCATCATTCGTTTCTGCCCGGCTTCAAAGGTGCCAAGCCCTATCATCAGGCGCATATGCGCGGCGTGAAACTCATCGGCGCGACGGCGCATTATGTGACCGCGGATCTGGATGAAGGGCCGATCATCGAGCAGGATGTCGAGCGCATCAGCCATGGCGACACGCCCGATGACCTCGTGCGCAAGGGGCGGGATATCGAGCGGCGCGTGCTGGCGCGGGCGGTGCGCTACCATCTGGAGGACCGCGTGATTCTGAACGGCAAAAAAACGGTGGTGTTCGCGAGCTGAAATGACCCACAAAAATCCTTGAAACACGCGGAAACTTCCGCGTGGGGCAGGCGTTGACCCTTGCGCGGGTGCGTTTCATGCGCCGGCCAGTCTCGATTGGGAAATCGCATGTCTCCTGCCCGCACACCGCCCTCGCCTGCGGTTAATGGCCATGAACGGCACATCAAATCGCTTGACGGCCTGCGCGGCGTGTCGGCTCTGCTGGTGCTGTTTCATCATGTCCTGCTGACGCAGCCGGATTTTGGCAGGTTCGAGTGGAATTCGGCCCATACCAGGGCGCATGGGCTGTTTGAATGGCTGATGTTCGACACGCCTTTTCGCATTTTATGGGCCGGGCAGGACCGCGCCATATTGTTTTTCGTGCTGAGCGGGTTCGTGCTCAGCCTGCCCTGGCTGCATGGCCGGCCGCGAACCTATGGCCGGTTCCTGCTCAACCGCTTCTGCCGGCTGTATCCGCCTTACCTCATCGTGATGCTCATCGCCGCCATCGGCGTGATACTGATCGGTGGCCGGCATATTCCGGGCGCCAGCGTGTGGTTCAACCAGCTGGGCTGGTCACGGCCGCTCTCCTGGCGCGCGGTGCCGAGCGCGGTGTTCCTGCTCAATAACGGGTCGAGCAACTGGCTTGATGAGTCGGTCTGGTCACTGATCTGGGAGGCCCGGGTGGTCGTGATTTTCCCGTTTCTCATCTGGGTGATCACGCGCTGGAAGAACCCCGGCATCGCCGTGATTCTGCTCGGGCTGGCTTCGTTGCATCCTCTCATCATGCTGC
>JAKBAV010000012.1 GCA_021826225.1 Pseudomonadota bacterium
TCGAAGCCGTGAACGGCGGCGCCAAGCGCATAACCTTGCCGGATGGCCAGGGGCTGGACGTTAAAATCCCGCCCGGTACCAAGGAGGGCGACGTGTTGCGGCTGCGCGGCAAAGGCCAGCCTGGGCGCAATGGCGGCCCGCAGGGCGACGTGCTGATCGAGGTCCAGATCGCCCCGCACAGGCTGTTCCGCCGCGAGGACCGCAACCTTTATATCGAGTTGCCAATTACGCTGCGGGAGGCGGTGCTGGGGGCAAAGGTAACGGTGCCGACGCCAAGCGGCGATGTGGTGATGACGGTAAAACCGCATACCGAAAGCGGCCTGGAAATGCGCCTGCGCGGCAAGGGCGTGCCAGGGCATGGCCATGCCCATGCCGGAGATCTGCATGTGAAGCTGAACGTGGTGGTGGGGCCGGTGGATGCCGCGCTGGAAGCGTTTTTACGGGGTTGGGAGCAGGCCGGGTTCAACCCTCGGGCGGGGCTGGGGTGAGATGCGCGTCCTCTTGCCCTGAAGCAGTCCCTGAAGCAGCCCCCGAGGCACCCGTGAGGCGGCCCGCTCAGGCGGCGTGGGTGGCGCCGAACAGGGTTATGGCCCGTGCGTTGAGGCGCGCGCGCGTGGCGAGCGGAATCTGACGTGCGGATTTGGCGCGCGGCAGGTCCATTTCCGCGAGGCTGTCCGTGCTGCCATGGAGCGCCTCATGCTCCGCCCAGTTATCGAAGGCCAGGCGGTCGACATTGTCGATGAAGGTTTCGGCCGGCGTGTTCTCGGCCAGGATCAGGGCATGGCTGGCGAGTTCGATGTGGTAATAGGTGAAGATTTCCGGCATCGCGGTTTCCTGTACGATGGTCTGGCCGTTTACCAGCGCAAGCGCCTGGATCAACAGGCCGTCGACCAGCAGGGCATGGTCCGGCGAAACCAGCAGATCCCGTGATGGCACGCCATCGGCCAGCGCGCCGGCCCGCACGCGCACCGGCATGACACGCAGCGGGTCCGCGAACCGGCTATGGACGGTCTGCACGCCCATCCAGCGGATCGGCGCCGTGCCGCCCTCGTTCAGGCAGACAAGTTCGTTCATGGCCAGTGTCTCGATGCGCCGCTCGCCAGCCGGGGTGCTGATCCGCGTGCCGGCCAGCAGGCAGAGCGTGCCCGATGTTGCCGTTGCGTTGATGACTTTGGGCGTGCCGCTGGCGGGGGTGGCGTTTTGTGAATAGATCACATTGGCGAACTCAAAGGCTGGATTGACGGTCGTAACGGTGACCTTGTTGAAGCCCTTGGGTACGGAAATGGTGACATAGAAGGAACCGGCGGCGGTTTGCAGGCCGGATTTGCTTGGCAGCTGGCTGCCGGTGATCGTGTAGGTTTCGCCGGTTGTCGTGTTGGTGAAGGTGAGGGTATTTCCCGCATCCGCCGAACCCCAGAGCAGCCCGAAAAAATTCTGCGGCTGGTTGAAGTTGAATGTTATGGGGTCGCCCGGTTCGGCGGCAAAATAATTCGCTGTGTCCTGCTGCGATGACGAAATGAAGGGCGAGGAGGCGGTGCCGGCGATCGAACCGTCATAGACGCCCGACTCGATGGGCTGCCCGTTGACCGTGCTGGTGCCGCCGCCGGCAAATGAGACGGTACCGCCCGTCGCGGTATTTACCGTACCGAAATCAAGCGTATGCGCGTTCACCAAGATGTTCGGGGTGGCGCTGGTATACAGGTTGATCAGGTTCACGGCCACGGCCGGATAGGCTTCGGCCGCTACGACGGTATAGCTGGCGGTATCGCCCGAAGAGCCTGAGATTGAACCTGTAGTGCCTGACATTGACCCTTCTCCTCATTACGCGCATCGAATAATGAGGAAACCTCTGGATGACCGCCGGGTATTGGTAAATAGCGGCACCGGCCGCGTCCGATCACTTCTCTGTGTCCGGAGCGCCGGCTTACAGCCGGGCTTCGATCATCAGTCGTTTCATCTCGGAAATAGCCGTGGGCAGGCCGATGAGCAGGGCTTCGCCGAGGAGGTAGTGGCCGATGTTGAGCTCCGTCACCTCGGGCAGTGCGGCGATGGGCTGGACATTGGCGAAGGTCAGCCCGTGGCCGGCATGGCACTCTAATCCGAGCCGGGTGGTCAGCGTGGCGGCATTGGTCAGGCGGGCAAGTTCGCCGGGGCGGCCGTTGGCGTAGGCGCCGGTGTGCAGTTCGACCACATCCGCGCCGATTTCGGCGGATGCTTCGAGCTGGGCGGGGTCGGGGTCGACGAAGAGCGAGACGCGGATGCCGGCATGCTGGAGTTGGGCGATGGCCGGGCGGAGCAGATGGCGGGTGTTGACCACGTCCAGCCCGCCTTCGGTGGTGATCTCGGCGCGGCGTTCCGGCACGATGCATGCACCATGCGGTTTGAGCCGGGTGGCGATGGCGAGCATTTCGCTGGTGATCGCCATCTCGAAATTCACCGGCTTGCCGGCCCAGGCGCAGATGGCCTCGGCATCGGCGTCGCGGATATGGCGGCGGTCTTCGCGCAGATGGATGGTGATGCCGTCCATGCCGGTGCCGATAAGCGCTTTCGCCACGCTCAAAGGGTCCGGGTGGTTGCCGCCGCGGGCATTCCGCAGCGTGGCCACGTGGTCGATATTGACGCCGAGGCGGATTTTTCCGGGCATGAAAGGCGGCCTAGATATGGAGCGGCCGGCCATCCACGGCGAGGGCGGCTTCCTTTACCACCTCGCTGAGGGTGGGGTGGGCGTGGCAGGTGCGGGCCACATCCTCGGCCGAGGCGCCGAATTCCAGCGCGAGGGTGCATTCGGCGATAAGCCCGCCGGCATCCGGGCCGATGATATGGGCGCCGAGCAGCTTGTCGGTTTCCTTGTCGGAGAGCAGCTTCACATAGCCATCCAGCGCGCCCATGGCGCGGGCGCGGCCATTGGCCATGAAGGGGAATTTGCCGACCTTATAGGCGAGCCCGGCAGCTTTCAGCTCTTCCTCGGTCTGGCCGACGGCGGCAACCTCGGGCCAGGTGTACACGACCGAGGGGATGGCGCCGTAATTTACATGGCCGTGCTGGCCGGCCAGGATTTCGGCCAGGGCCACGCCCTCCTCCTCGGCCTTATGCGCCAGCATGGGGCCGGCGATGACATCGCCGATGGCGTAGATGCCCGGCACGTTGGTGGCGTAATGCGCGTCGGTTTTAACCCGGCCGCGCTCATCTGTTTCGACTCCGGCGGCTTCCAGGTTGAGGCCGGCGGTGTAGGCGTTGCGGCCGATGGCGAGCAGCACGATGTCGGCGGCGATGGTTTCGGCGTCGCCGCCTTTGGCGGGCTCGATGGTGACGTTGACCTTATCGCCTTCGACCGTTGCCCCGGTGACCTTATGGCCGAGCTTGAACCTGAACCCCTGCTTGGTGAGAATTTGTTGGAAATTTTTGGAAATTTCGGCATCCAGCCCAGGCGTGATGCGGTCGAGATACTCGATGACCGTGACCTCGGCGCCAAGCCGGCGCCAGACCGAGCCAAGCTCCAGCCCGATGACACCGGCGCCGATGACGAGGAGATGGCCGGGCACCTTGTCCAATTCCAGCGCGCCGGTGGAGGTGACGATGCGCTGCTCATCGACGGTCACGCCCCGGAGCGGCGCGGAATCCGAGCCGGTGGCGATGATGATGGACTTGGCGGCATAGGCGGTGCCGGCCACCTCGATTTCCGTGGGGGAGGAAAATTTGGCCTCGCCCTTGAGCCAGGTGACCTTGTTTTTTTTGAACAGGAACTCGATGCCCTTGGTGTTGGCGCCGACGACTTCGCCCTTGCGGGCCTGCATGCGGGCCAGATCGATGCCGATATTGCTGGCGGTGATGCCGTGATCGGCGAAGCCATGCTGCAGCTCGTGGAAATTCTCGGAGGATTGCAGCAGCGCCTTGGACGGGATGCAGCCGATATTGAGGCAGGTGCCGCCCAGCGTGGCGCGTTTTTCGACGCAGGCGACCTTCATGCCCAGTTGCGCCGCGCGTATGGCGCAGACATAGCCGCCCGGGCCGGAGCCGATCACGATGATGTCGAAGGTTTCGGCCATGGGCAGGCTCCTGGCGGTTGGATGTGACGCCTGCTCAATAGCCGCGCCACCGGGCGCAGGCAATCCGCGCCGCAGCGCGGCTGCCTTGCCGTTATCGTCCAGGCCGCGCGGCCTGATCAGCCGCGCGGTTTATCGGGGGTGGCGAAATATTCGGTCACGGCGCCGGCCAGCAGGGCGAACAGCAAGGCACGCTTGGGGTCGGCGCGGACCAGCAGCCCGGCCAGGCTGGTCATCGAGGCGAGGCTCTCGGCCGCCGCGGTGAGCAGATGCGGGGTGCGGCGGCGCAGGCGGCCCAGGATGAGCCCGCCAGCCGCCAGCGTGAGCAAAGCGAGCAGGATGAGCGTGCCGCCGGTGATGGCGGCGGCACCCGGCGCGCCGAGCCGGGTTTCCAGCCACAGGAAGAGGGCCGCCATGAGGAAGCCGAGCCCCCCCAGGGACAGCAGCAGCACGCTGGCCGCCAGCGAGACCGAAAGGATGGCGCGCTGCAGCAGCCTTCCGGCATAGGTGGCGGCCGTCATGTCAGCGGTTGCGGCGCAGCAGGCTGGCGGCGAGCAGGCCGAGGCCGAAGGCCAGGGCGATGCTGGCGAGGGGTTTTTCCGACACGCGGCCTTCGAGCTTCGTGGCGGCGTCGCGCCCGGTATCCTTCAGCCGGCCGCCAAGCGCGGCTAGCTCGTCCTCAATGCCGCCGAGCCGGGCGGAGAGATTGCCGCTTTCAAGCTGGGCGGAGATGCGGTCCAGAATATCATGGGCGTTTTCGCCCAGTTTATCCTTCACCGCATCCAGGCTGGCGCGCAAATGCAGGAAGTCGCGCTTCAGGGTTTCGGTATCGGGGGTTTTGCGGTCAGTATAGCTTTGGTCCATCGTCATGGCCTCCTATGAAACTTCATCGCTATGTGATGCGTGATCGCCGATGGTACAGGGTGTGAGATTGAATCTTTTCGGATGTTAATGGATTTTATGGTTTTCCGCCATGACGCAGAACAAACCGCGCCGGGCAATGGCGGCATGAGCGGGCGGCTGGTGCTGGCCGGCCTGGTGTTGGCCGCCCTGCTCCCCATGTGTCATGCGGCGCGGGCGCAGTCCGGGCCGCTCGATGCGCCGCCGGCCTCGCTGGCGCCGCTGGTGCGGCTG
Source organism: Pseudomonadota bacterium (assembly GCA_021826225.1). GTDB lineage: Bacteria > Pseudomonadota > Alphaproteobacteria > Acetobacterales > Acetobacteraceae > Acidocella. The sequence continues at coordinate 5,178 of JAKBAV010000012.1, forward strand.
GTGGCGCCGAGCGTCGTCGGCATCGCGGTCACCGAGGCTTCAGGGATTGCGGCGGCACCCCCGTCCAGGCCCGCGCCCAGGCCGGCGCCGCGCCTGGGGCGGCTGCCGCAGCCGCCGCTCAGCGAGGCGGCGGGCTCGGGCTTCATCATCAGCGCGGATGGCATGATCGTGACCAACGACCATGTCATCGCCGGCGCGTCGCAGATTACCGTGACGCTCGATGACGGCACGCGCTACCCGGCCATACTCGCCGGGGCGGATGATCTGACCGATATCGCAATCATTAAAATATCGTCATCTTCTCCCCTCGTACCGGCGCATTGGGGCAATTCCTCTCAGGTGCAGGTGGGCGACTGGGTGCTGGCCGCGGGCAATCCGTTCGCGCTCGGGAATTCATTCACCCTCGGCATCGTTTCGGCCGAGGGGCGGGATATCGATGACGGGCCGTTCACGCATTTCCTGCAGCTCGACGCGCCGATCAATCCCGGCAATTCGGGCGGGCCGTCATTCAACATGCAGGGCCAGGTGATTGGCATAAATTCAGCAATTGTCTCACCTTCCGGCGGCTCGGTGGGTATCGGCTTCGCGATTCCGAGCAATGATGCGGCGGCCATCGTGGCGCAGCTGATCGCCCATGGCGCGATTGCCCGGGGCTGGCTGGGTGTGGGAGTGGGCGATCCGCCGGCCGGGCCTGACGGGCCGGGCGCCGGGGCGGTGATAACGGGGCTGGAGCCCGGGGGGCCGGCGGATGTGGCGGGGCTGACGCCCGGCGAAATCGTGCTAACGGTTAACGGTAAGGTTGTTTCTGGTGCAGATGGACTGACCCGGGCCATTGCCGGATTGCAACCCGGCGTTAAGGTAATTCTTGGGGTGAGCGAAAATGCACATATATTCCATATACTGGTCACTGTAGGTCGCAGGCCGGCACAATTGGGGGAATGAGAATGCGCATACTCGTCGTGGAAGACGACAAGGACGTTGCCGGGTTTGTGGTCAAGGGGCTACGCGAGGCCGGGCATACGGTGGAGCATGCTGATAACGGGAGGGACGGGCTGTTCCTCGCGGCGTCGGAGAATTTCGACGCCATCATCCTCGACCGCATGCTGCCGGGAGGGATTGACGGGTTGCGGCTGATGGAGACGTTGCGGGCGCAGGATAACGCGACCCCCGTGCTGTTCCTCTCGGCGCTCGGCCAGGTGGATGACCGGGTGAAGGGGCTGAAGGCCGGGGGCGATGATTATCTCACCAAGCCATTCGCTTTCGCCGAGCTGCTGGCGCGGGTCGAGGCGCTGACGCGGCGGGGCAAGACCGAGGGGCCGATGACACGGCTCGCCGTCGGGGATCTGGAGATGGACCTGCTGTCGCGTTCGGTGCGCCGGGGCGAGCAGAAAATCGACCTGCAGCCGCGCGAGTTCCGCCTGCTGGAGTACCTCATGCGCCATGCCGGGCAGGTGGTGACCCGGACCATGCTGCTGGAAGGCGTGTGGGACTACCATTTCGACCCGCAGACCAACGTGATCGACGTGCATGTCTCACGGCTGCGCCAGAAGATTGACAAGCCGTTCGAGCTGCCGCTGCTGCACACCGTGCGCAATGCCGGCTATATGTTGCGCGCCGAAGACGTGTGACGGCGGGCGACGGGACGACCCGGCGGAGAATGGCGTCCAGCAACAGGAGAAGCTAAGGTGCGGACTGCGTGTACCAGCCGCCGGCAGAGTTGACGGGCCAGCCGGAGGAAGCAGCGGGCAAGGCACCCCGCAGGGGCGAGCGGATGTTCCTGCGTTCGGCGGGGCGGCGCTTTGCCGTGCTCTACGCGCTGATGTTCGGCCTGTCCTCGTGTATTCTGGCATTCTCCCTGTGGTACTCCACCATCGGGCTGGTGCAGCGCCAGGTGGAGGGCGCCATACGCAGCGATGTGGCCACGCTGACCGCGCTGGCGGCGGCACCCTCGGGCGGGCTGGCGGCGCTGCAGGGCGCCATTGCCGAGCGGCTGACGGCGCCGGCTGATCTCGGCGGTATTTATCTGCTCACCGATGACCAGGGCCGGCGCATCAGCGGCAATCTCGATGCCTGGCCGAAGAGCCTGACCCAGATGGACGCCTGGTACCAGTTGCCGGTGAGCCGGGCCGGCCATGCCTCGGTGGCGCTGCTGCGGGCGGAGGCGCTGCCCGGCGGGGCGAAGCTGATCGTGGGGCGCGATGTCGAGGTGCGGGCGGAGCTGTGGCATGTGCTGCGCAACGGGTTGATCTGGACCGGCTTTCTCATGGTGATTCTCGGGCTGCTCGGCGCCGTGGTCATCCGCTCGATGTTCCGCCGCATGATCAGGGATATCTCGATCACCAGCCGTGCCATCGCCAAGGGCGATCTGTCGCGCCGCCTGCCACTCGGGGTGGGCGAGGAATTCGACGAGCTGGCCGTTATCATCAACGACATGCTGGACCGTATCTCGCGGCTCATGGATGGCGTGCGCCAGGTTTCCAATGCCATCGCGCATGATCTGCGGACGCCGGTGACGCGCGCGCGCACGCGGCTGGAGGATGCCTCGCTGCATGCGTCCACGCCCGAGGAGCTGCGTGCCGCGATCGACCGCGCGATCCTCGATCTGGACGGTATCGTGGGGGTGTTCGAGGCGCTGCTGCGGATTGCCGAAATCGAGGCCGGCTCGCGCCGCGCCGCCTTCGCGCTGGTCGATCTGACCCAGACGCTATGGGATATGGATGAGCTTTACCGCGCCGTGGCGGAGGAGCGCGGGCTGCATCTGCGGACCATTATCGCCGCCCCCCTGCCGGTGCTGGGCGACCGCGAGCTGCTGCAGCAGGCGATCGCCAATCTGCTCGACAATGCGCTGAAATTCTCGGCTTCCGGCATGGTGATCGATCTTTCCGCGCAACTGGAAGACAATGTGGTGGAAATCGTGGTGGCGGACCGGGGGCCCGGCATCGCCCCGGGTGACCGCAAGCGGGCAACGGAGCGGTTTTACCGGGGCGAGGCGGCGCGCAGCACGGGCGGCTCGGGGCTGGGGCTGGCGCTGGTTTCGGCCGTGGCGCAACTGCATAACGGCACGTTGCAGCTCTGCGACAACCAGCCCGGGCTGCGCGCCGTGATCTCGCTGCCGACCCAGGGATAGCAAGTGTGGATAACGCATGCCAGGGGCTGCCAGCCCCTGGCATGCGCCATGCTTATTCGCCGGCGGCGATGGCGGCGTTTTCGATATGGCCGATGGCGATGGCGGCACCTTCAAGGTCGTGCTGGATGCCGGACAGCACCTGCGGCGAGCGCCGCTTGACGAAGCTGAACCAGGCGAAGCCGAGGAGCATGTAGGCGGCGAAGGCGTAGGGGAAGTAGTTATACGGTGCCGCGGGTACCGGGTAGACGCTGCCGCCGAGGGCGAACAGCATGAACAGCACGCCGAGCACGCCGGTAACGGCATGCTTGGGCTTCATCTCGCCGGTACGCCGGAGCAGCACGGGTGCTGCGATGGAGCACATCAGATACACGATGATGAAGCCGAAGGAGGCGAGCGTGCCGTACCAGCCATAGGTGTTGGGCTCGGCATTATTGGCGAAGATGGCGCAGATGATGAAGTTCAGCACGACACCGACGGAAAGCGCGGCGATGGGGGTGTGCTGCTTTTTATGCACCACGCCCATGGAGCGGTGCACGAACTGGTAGCGGCCGAGCGAGAAGAGCATGCGGCCGAAGGCGTTAATGGAGGCGAGCGCGCAGGCGAAGGAGGACACCGTGGCGCCGAAATACACAGGCGCGGTCATCCATTTGCTGAAATGGTTGGTGATGTCGCCGATCGGCGCGGCGCTGGCGCCGAGGGCCGTGGCATTATCGCCGAAGCCCTGGGTGATGACATAGGCGGAGATCATGAAGAAGATACCCGAGGAGATGGCGGTCCAGATGATCGCCTTCGGGATGATGACTTTCGGGTTTTTGGTTTCCTTGCCGAGCGAGGCAGCGGATTCAAAGCCGACGAAGGAGAAGATGCCGAACACGATGGCCTGGGTGATGCCGCCGAAATTGGCGCCCTTCAGCGTGATCTGCGTGGTGTCCGGCGCGAAATGATAATGCGCGAGGACGATGGCGAGCACGATGACGATGATGGTGACCGAGATGGCCTCCAGCGTCAGGCCGATGCGCGAGGAGATGCGGATGTCGCGCGTCGCGAAAATCCAGATCAGTGCTGAAATGATGAGGTACATCAGAATATTGGGAACGGCGATCGGCATGCCGATGGAGGTGAAGAAGGTCTTCACGAAAATCGAGGTGGCGATGGTGAGCGCCAGGGCGGTGAAGAGGTATGCCGCCAGCATGGCCCAGCCGGAGAGCACGCCCCAGACCGGCCCCAGGCTGCGCGAGACATAGATGAAGAACGAGCCCGCGGCGGGGATGCGCCCGGCAAGCTCGCCGATATTGAGCGCCACCATGACGAGGGCGACCGTGCAGAGCAGGAACACGAACCATGAGGCGTTGCCGGCGATGCTGGCGACGACCGCGACCGACAAAGCCGGTGTTAGAGTAGGTGAGACATTGGCCACGGACTGGCCCAGAGCCTCAAAAAACGATAGGCTATCCTTGCGTAATTCCGACATTGATATGCTCCCGTGGCGCCATCTGGACCCCGTGGAACAAGCGCGAAAGCCCTGAAACGCCGCTGGCACATTAAGGCTCCGCCGGTCGTAGTGTTTCTTTTAGTGCAATTTTATTTCTTTGCAAGCAGGTTTTTGCAAAACTTCAGGCGCCGACCCTGTCATCCGCGCCGATGCCGAGCTGCTTCAACTTGCGGTGCAGCGCGCTGCGTTCCATGCCGACGAAATTCGCGGTGCGCGAGATATTGCCGCCGAAACGCAGGAGCTGGGCCTGGAGATATTGTGTTTCGAACACATCCCGCGCCTCGCGCAGGGGCAGCGCCATGAGGTCGGCCTGGGGGTCTATGGCGAGCGCGCGTGGCGCGTGGACGGCGAGTTCGGTGGGCAGATGCTCGGCGTGGAACAGCTCCTCGGACTCAGCGGCGCGCATGATCATCAGCCAGTCCATCACGTTGCGCAGCTGGCGGACATTGCCCGGCCAGTCATGCGCCTGCAGCGCGGCGACGGCATCCGAGGCGAGGCCGCGCGCCGGCAGGCCGGAAATTTCGGCGGCGTGTTTGAGAAAGCCTTCGGCGAGCAGCGGAATATCCTCGCGGCGCTCTTTCAGTGCCGGCACGCGCAGCGGCACCACGGCCAGGCGGTAATACAAATCCTCGCGGAAGCGGCCCTCGGTGATGGCGGCGGGCAGGTCGCGGGCGGTGGTGGTGAGCACGCGAATATCCACCTTAACCCGGGTGGTGCCGCCGACGCGCTCGAAGCTCTGGTCTTGCAGCACGCGGGCGATGCGGCCCTGCATGTCGAGCGGCAGCTCCGAGACCTCATCGAGCAGCAGCGTGCCGCCATGGGCGCGCTCCAGCACGCCGATGCGGCGTGGCGTGCCGGGGCCTTCGGCGCCGGGTTCCACGCCGAACAGCTCGGCATCGAATTTCTCGGGCGCGAGAATGGCGCAGTTCATCGCCACGAAGGGCCCCTCGGCGCGGCGCGAGCGGCTATGGATCAGCCGTGCCACGGTCTCCTTGCCGGAGCCGGGCGGGCCGGAGATGAGCACGCGCGAGCCGGTGGGGGCGACTTTTTCAATGGCGTGGCGCAGCGCGGAAATGCCGTTGCCCTCGCCGGTGAGCTGCATCTCATTGCCGACGCGCAGGCGCAATTCCGCGTTCTCGGCCTGGAGCTTGGCGTTTTCCAGCGCGCGTTTGACAACCAGAAGCAGGCGGTCGGAATTGAACGGCTTCTCGATGAAGTCATACGCGCCGCGCTGGATGGCGGCGACCGCGGTTTCAATGGTGCCGTGGCCCGAGATCATCACCACCGGGACGCGCGGGGTTTCCTGGTGCAGCGCTTCGAGAATGCCGATGCCGTCAAGCTTGGAGCCCTGCAGCCAGACATCGAGGATGACGAGGCTGGGGCGGCGGGCGCGATAGGCGGCCAGCGCCTCGTCCGAGGTGCCGGCGCTGCGCGCCTCGTAACCCTCATCCTTGAGAATCGCTTCGACGAGCAGGCGAATATCCGGCTCGTCATCGACGATCAGTATTTCTGTCATTCCTGGGTCATCTCCTTTGGTTCGCGCGTCACCGCGGGCAATTCGCGCGCCACCGCCGGCTGCAGGGGCAAATGGAGCGTGACTTCCGCGCCAATGCCGGCGGGGGCCGGCCTCAGTGTCAGGCTGCCACCATGGTCCTCCATGATCTTGGCGACAATGGCAAGGCCGAGCCCGGTGCCTTTTGGCTTATGCGTCACATAGGGCTCCACCAGCCGCGCGCGATCCTCGGGCAGGCCGATGCCGTCATCGGTCACGGTGAGTGCCGCCAGGCCGGCCTCGGCCGCGAGGTGCAAGGTGACGCGGCTGGCGCCCTCACGCATGTTCACCGCATCCGTGGCGTTCTGCAGCAGGTTCGTCAGGGCCTGGCCGATGAGCCGGCGGTCGCATATGGCGGTCAGCGGCGCATCGACGATGACCTCCCATTTGATGGTGGGATGCGCCACGCGTTGCAGCACCATGGCCTCGCGCACGATGACCTCCAGCGATTCCGGGCGCATCTGCGGCGCCGGCATGCGGGCAAAGGTGGAAAACTCGTCGACCATGCGGCCGATATCCCCGACATGGCGCACGATGGTCTCGGCGCATTGCGTGAAGCCCTCGGGGTCCGAGGTGATTTCCTTGGCGAAGCGGCGTTTCAGCCGCTCGGCGGAAAGCTGGATGGGGGTGAGCGGGTTTTTGATCTCATGCGCGATGCGCCGCGCGACATCGGCCCAGGCGGCTTTGCGCTGGGCCGCGAGCAGCTCCGTCACATCGTCAAAGGTGACGATGAAGCCATCCGGCTCGCCCGATTTCAGCTCCGCGCCGATACGCACCAGCAGCATGCGCTTGGCCATGGCGCGGCCATGCTCGATCTGTGCCACGGCGGGGCGGTCCGGATTGTTCATCACGGCGTTGATCAGAGGCGCGAATTCGGGCGCAATATCGGCGAGAGTCTGGCCGATCTGCGGCGCCAGGTCGAGCCGCAGCAATTCCGAGGCGGCGCGGTTGGGCAGCTCGATGCGGCCTTTGGCGTCCAGCCCGATCACGCCCGCGGAAACGCCGGCCAGCACGGTTTCGGTGAAGCGCCGGCGCTCATCGAGCTGGTTGTTCACATCGAGCAGCTCGCCGCGCTGGGCGGCAAGCTGCGCGGTCATGCGGTTGAAGGCGCGCGAGAGCCCGGCCATCTCATCGCCGGTCGCCTTTTCCGGCACGCGCACGGAAAGATCGCCGGCACGCACGAGCTCGGCGGCGCGGATGAGATGGGCGATGGGCCGGGCGATCTGGTTGGCGATGACGAGGCCGAAGCCGACCAGAGCGGAGAGCACCAGCAAGGCGAGCACGGCAATGAGGAGCGCGAAGGAGATTTCCAGCCCGGCGCGATTTTTCGATAGGCGCTGATATTCCGCCACCGCCTGCTGCGTCTTGTTCACATGGTCGAGAATCGCCGGGTCGATCGGCTTTTCGATCATCAGCATCAAGGGCGGGGTCATGTCGAGCTTGATGACCGCCTGCTCCACCGTGCTGCCCGCCGGGCTGTAGACCGGGACCTGCCCGGTCTGCGCCGCGGCGATGTAGCGCGCATCCGGCAGGCTCGCCGCCATGCCGGCGAACAGCCCGGCCTGGGCGACGATCTGGTTGCCGAAAATCGGCTGGCTCGGCGAGCCGGGCTGGAAAATCACCGCCTGGGTGAGGCCGCGCACGGAAGCCTGGGTGACCAGATAGGAGGCGAATTCATTGGGGTTTTCGAGGAAGATGCCGCCATTCTGCGACAGGTCGTTCGCCATGGTCAGCGCATCCAGGCGGATCTGGTTGTTATGCTCCTGCAAATAGCCCTGGGCGACCTGGTTGCTTTCATCCAGCGCCGTCTGGACGCGCTGGTTGAACCAGGCCTGGATGCCGTAATTGAAGAACACGATGGCGAATATCGCCACCAATATGGCCGGCACCGCCGCCACGCCGCCGAACAGCGCCACCAGCCGGACATGCAGCCGCGCGCCCGCCGCGCCGCGCCTGTGCTCCAGCACCACCCGGGTAACGCGGCCCGCCAGCACCACCATGAGCCAGAGCAGGGCGGCGAAATCAGCCACGATCATCCCGACCGCCACGCCGGAATGGACGGCGAAGCGCACCCGCCCGGCGAGCACGGCGAAGGAGGCAATGCCCAGCGCCAGCGCCACCGAGGCGACCAGCAGCGTCGCCACGCGGCCCAGCAGCAGGTCCACCACATAGGCGAAGCCAGAGCGGGCGAAACCCGAGCGGGGCGCGGTGTCGTCGCCGGGCGGCATCGCCTAACCCACCCGGCGCTGCACGCCGATGCCGTGCTCGCGGATTTTTTTGCGCAAGGTGTTGCGGTTGAGGCCGAGCAGGGCGGCGGCGCGGATCTGGTTGCCTCTGGTTTCAGCCAGGGTCATGCGGATGAGGGGGCGTTCAAGTTCGGCCAAAGCGCGTTCGTAGAGCACGCCCTCTTCGCCGGATTCGCGCAAGGCCGCGAGCAGGCGGGCGATATGGCGTTCGACGACGGTGGTCATGGTATCGGCATCGTCGGAGAGGGTGATGGGGGTGGGGTCTTCGGCGATGGCGTAATCGGCGAGTTCCTGGGCCAGGATGGTTTCCGTGATGACCGGCTGCGGCACCAGAGCGGCGAGCCGGCGGATGAGGTTTTCCAGCTCGCGCACATTGCCCGGCCAGCGATAGGCGGAGAGCATGGCCATGGCGCCCGCATCGATGGTCTTGGTGGGCAGGCCCTCGGCCTGCGCCTTGTTGAGGAAATGCTGGGCGAGGACGGGGATGTCGTCAGGGCGCTCACGTAACGGCGGGAGCCGGATGGGCACGACGTTGAGGCGGTAGAACAAATCCTCGCGGAACTGGCCGGAGCGGATCAGGGCGCGCAGGTCCCGGTGCGTGGCGGCGACGATGCGGGCATTGGCGCGGATCGGCGAGCGGCCGCCGACAGTGGTGTATTCGCCTTCCTGCAGCACGCGGAGCAGGCGGGTCTGGGCTTCGGGCGGCATATCGCCGATTTCATCCAGGAACAGCGTGCCGCCGGCGGCCTGCTCGAAGCGGCCGACATGGCGGTTCGTGGCCCCGGTGAAGGCGCCGCGCTCATGGCCGAAAAGCTCCGATTCGATGAGCTCGCGTGGGATGGCGGCCATGTTGATGGCGACGAACGGCCCGGAGCGGCGGCGCCCGTAATCATGCAGCGCACGGGCCACGAGCTCCTTGCCGGCACCGGATTCGCCGTTGATCATCACCGTGAGGTCGGTGGTCGTGAGGCGGGCGATGATGCGGTAGATTTCCTGCATGGCCGGGGAGCGGCCGATGAGGGGCAGGTTGTCATCCGGGTGCGGCTCGGGCGCCTTCATCGGCTGGCCCAGGGCCGTGGGCTGCTTCAGCGCACGGTCGACCGTGGCAAGCAGGTCGGCGAGGTCGAAGGGTTTCGGCAGATATTCAAAGGCGCCGCGCTGGGTGGCCTGGACGGCGGTGGTGAGGGTGGATTGCGCGCTCATCACGATGACCGGGAGTTCCGGGCGGATGCGGCGGATGCGCGGGATGAGGTCGAGCCCGTTTTCATCGGGCATCAGCACATCGGTGATGACGACGTCGCCCTCGCCATCCTCGACCCAGCGCCACAGCGTGGCGGCCGAGGCGGTGGCGCGCACCTGGTAGCCGGCGCGGCCCAAAGCCTGGGTTAGTACCGTACGGATGGAGCGGTCGTCATCGGCTATGAGTATGGTGGGCAGGGTCATGTCTGGCTTTCGTCTGGGTCTTCATAGACCGGCAGATGGATACGGAATTCGGTCCGGCCGGGGCGGCTGTCGACATCGATGAGCCCGCCATGGTCGGCGGTGATTTTGGCGACGAGGGCAAGGCCCAGGCCCGATCCGGCGGCCTTGGTCGAGATGAAGGGTTCGAACAGGTGGCGGCGGATATCCTCGGGGATGCCGGGCCCGTTATCGCGCACGGCGACGAATATAGGCAGGTTGGGCCGGGTGCGGCCGGCCGAGGCGGAGAGGCGGACGCCATGCTGGAAGCCGGTGGTGATGCAGATCTCGCCATCCTGGCGCTCGGTGCCGGCAATGGCCTCGGCGGCATTTTTCACGAGGTTGAGCAGCACCTGGATGAGCTGGTCGCGATTGCCGAGGACATGCGGGAGCGAGGGGTCGTAGGCCTCGGTGATTTTGATGCGGGAGGCAAAGCCGCTGCCCGCGAGCCGGCGGACATGTTCGAGCACGCGGTGGACGTTGACCGACTGGCGCTCCAGCTTCTTCTCGCCGAAGGTCTCCATGCGCTCGACCATGGCGCGGATGCGGTCGGCCTCGTCGCGGATCAGCACGGCGAGCTCGCGGTCGGCGGGCGGAGCGCTCGATTCGAGGAGTTGCGCCGCGCCGCGAATGCCCGAGAGCGGGTTTTTCACCTCATGGGCCAGAATCGCCGCCATGCCGGTGATGCTGCGGGCGGCATTGCGCGCGGACATCTGCTGGTCGAGCGTGCGGGCGGCACTTTCATCCTGCAGGGTGATGGTGACGCAGCCGGGCTGGTCCGGCATGGGGGCGGCCTGGACCGAGCAGCCGCGCCGCGCCATGCGCGGGCCTTCCAGGCTGAGATCATGCTCCGAGATGGTGACGCCGGCGCGCCGCGCGCGTTCCAGCATCAGGAAGATCGGATGGTCGAGCGGCAGCAATTCGGACAGGTTGGTGTGGAGCAGCATGGTTTTGGAGGCGCCGAAAAACTCCTCCGCCGCGTAATTGACGGCGCAGAACACATCCTGGTCGTCGAGCACGGCCACGGCGAGGGGCAGGGAGTCCAGAATTTGCGCCGCGTCGAGGCGGATTTCCTTCTGGCGCGGCGAGCGCTTGACCAGGCCGAAGGCCTTCTTGAAGCCGCTCATGCCGCCAGCGCCATTTCATCCTGGCGGACGAAGCCCTGGGCGATCAGCGGGTCGTAGAATTCATGGATCAGCGCCTCGACGGCCGGGCCGTTATCGATGCGGTTCATCGCGGCGCGGAAGGCGGCCGAGCCGCGCAGGCCGTGGCTGTACCAGGCGACATGCTTGCGCCCGAGCCGCACGCCGGGGCCCTCGCCGAAATGCGCGCGGATGGCGCGGTAATGGCCGAGCAGGATGTCCTTCTGTTCCGCCAGGCCGGGCGGCGCGAGCGTCTCGCCGGTGGTGAGGGCCGCGATGACCTGGCGCAGGAACCAGGGGCGGCCATAGGCGCCGCGGCCGATCATCACGCCATCGGCGCCGGAGCGGCGCAGGGCCTCGGCGGCTTTTTGTTCCGTGGTGATGTCACCATTGACGATGACGGGCAGGCTGGTGGCGGCTTTGACCCGTGCCACGAAATCCCAGTCGGCGATGCCCTCATAAAATTGCTGGCGGGTGCGGCCGTGGACGGTGAGCATGGTGATGCCGGCGGCTTCCGCGATGCGCGCGAGGGTGGGGGCGTTGAGGCTGGCATGGTCCCAGCCCATCCGCATTTTGAGCGTGACGGGGACCGGCACGGCGCGGGCAGTGGCTTCCAGGATTTTGCCCGCCAGAGCCTCATCGCGCATCAGCGCGGAGCCGGCGGTTTGCCCGACCGCCACTTTTTTCACCGGACAGCCGAAATTTATATCGATGAGGTCCGCCCCCAGCCCGACGGCGATGCGCGCCGCCTCAGCCATGGCGGCGGGGTCGCAGCCGGCGAGCTGGACGGAGGAGGGGCCGCCGCCCGCAACCACCTCGGCCATGCGCAGGGTGTTGCGATTTTCCCGCACCATGGCCCAGGATGCAATCATTTCAGAGACAACCAGGCCGGCACCCTGGGTCTTGACCAGTGCGCGGAAGGGCAGGTCCGTAACGCCGGAGAGCGGTGCCAGAATCACCGGATGTGCCAGCGTGACCTGATGCGCGCCGCCGCCCAGCGTGATGGGTTTGATCATCGGAGAAAAATCACTGCTCATGATTTGGGCAAATTAGAGCCGCGACGGTTCCGGCGCAATGACCAGGGTGGATAAAGGTTGACGCTTTGCGGGCAGCCCGTACATCTGGCGGCGAAACTGGGGAGCAGAGGCATGATTCCGCGAATTGGCAGCGGTTTTGACGTTCACGCCATGGCGGCGGGACGCCGCATGATCATCTGCGGCGTGGAAGTGCCGCATGAAATGGGGCTGGCCGGACATTCGGATGCGGATGTCGGCATCCATGCGCTATGCGATGCGATTTACGGCGCGCTGGCGGAGGGCGATATCGGGCGGCATTTTCCGCCCAGCGAGAGCGACTGGAAAGATGCCGACAGCGCGCGCTTCCTGCGCCATGCTGCGGCGCGCATCGCGGCGCGCGGCGGGCGTCTTGGCAATGCCGATATCACCATCATCTGCGAGCGGCCGAAGATTACGCCGCATGCCCCGGCCATGCGGGCGCGGCTGGCGGAGCTGCTGGGGGTGGGGGTGGGGTGCATCTCGGTAAAGGCGACGACGACCGAGAAACTCGGCTTTACCGGGCGAGAGGAAGGGATAGCGGCGCAGGCTGTGGTTGTGGTTCTGGTGCCCGATGATGAGAAAACTTAACAGTACCCAAAGAAAACTGCATGATACGGCGTGAGTCACATAAAGATGTGTAAAAAATTTCATCATCACCGGCAATTCGGCATTGCTGCGCTGCGAAATCATGAGTGTCGCGGGAGGATTTCTTGGGATATATGATTAACCCATAGGATGAGCTTGCTCTCCTATTTCTTGGACGTTTCCTCCCTAAACTTGGCGGCGCTTTATGCGCCGCCTTTTTTTTCGCGAAAACGGATTATGGCGGCCGGCTGGAGGCGATTTCTTGCGTTCCAGTGCTCACGTACTTACGTACGCTCCGCTCCGGTGCTCGGAAATCACACCAGACGACTCACCATAATCCGTTTTCGACAGTGGGGAGCGATCTTTTGTTTGTGGGGCGGGGATCGAAACGCGTTATGGCGAGTCGATTACGGGCTTTGGGCAGGGCGCCGCGTAGCGGAAGCTACGCAAGCCCGGCCCAAAGCCTGCAAGCGGCCGCCAGAACGTGTTTCGAGAGTGGGGGGTTTCTGTTGCCCGGTACCCCCCGAACCGCGCTTAGCTGTTTTTAGGCAGCGACGGCGAATGCAACGTTGTTATCGTTCGCATTTAAGATATAGCCCGATGACGGCGGTACAATGCCGGGCAAAAGATGGGTCTTTACCACACATGTCGAGTCTATTTCGCCCCCCTATAAGCTTGGCCGGCCCGATTCAGACTACGCGCTGCGCGCTTCGTCATCGGGGCGGCAGCGCCGGGAGCCATAACAAAGCCCCGCCGCCGCAAACTCGTTTGGTGGAGGCGCCGGGTACTGCCCCCGGGTCCATAATGTTTATTCCACGCACCGTTTATCACCATAGCCGGCAAGCCGGCACAACCTATATAGGCGCGACTCGCGAGATATGAAAGACTGGTTTCATGACCCTGACATCAGACCAGGCATCGGAAATCGACGCCGCCCGCGCCAGCTCCCACACCACCCTGCGCCCGACCGTGCCGGCGCTGGAGGAATATCTGTTCAAAGCCGTGCCGGTGCTGGACCATGGCTTCATCCGGGTGGTGGATTACATGGGCGATGACGCCGCCGTGGTGCAGGCGGCGCGCGTCTCCTACGGCCGGGGCACACGCAAGGCGCTGGAGGATGAGGGGCTGATCCGCTACCTCATGCGGCATTATCACTCGACGCCGTTCGAGATGTGCGAGATCAAATTCCATGTGAAATTGCCGATTTTCGTGGCGCGCCAGTGGATCAGGCACCGCACCGCCAATGTGAACGAGTATTCGGCGCGGTATTCGATCATGGATAAGGATTTTTATCTGCCGGAGCCGGCGCAGATGGCCGTGCAGTCATCCGATAACCGGCAGGGGCGGGGCGAGGTGCTGGATGGCGCGACCGCCGAGCGTGTTTTGCGCCTCCTGCGCGACGATGCGGACCAGACCTACGGCCATTATGAAGAGATGCTGGGCGAGGAGATTGGCCTGGCGCGCGAGCTGGCGCGGATGAACCTGACGCTGAACACCTATACGCAATGGTACTGGAAGACGGATTTGCACAATCTGTTCCATTTCCTGCGGCTGCGGGCGGATGGCCATGCGCAATACGAGATACGGGTATACGCCGAGGCGATGCTGGAAATGGCCGCCGCCTGGGTGCCGCTCTCCTATAAGGCGTTTTGCGATTACCGGCTGGGGGCGGTGACTTTTTCCGCGAAGATGATGGAGAGTTTGCGGAAGATACTGGCTGGCGAGACGGTGGAGCAGGCGGGGTCTGGGTTGTCGAAGCGCGAATGGACGGAGTTTTCGGCGGCGATTGGGCGGTGAGCAAAAAGTATAAAGGGAAAGATTGTGCTTATTGTGGTAAGGTAGGGGCATCGGATACGGCTGACCACGTAGTTGCGAGTAGCTTCTTTTTAATAGAAGACCAAGGCAATCTTCCTAAGGTGCCTTCTTGTGGGCCGTGCAACAACCAAAAGTCGAAGTTGGAACATTACGTATCCGCGGCATTTCTTGCGGGCAGTCAGCTTCATGAGGACGGGCGCTACGTGCGAGAATTGGTGGTGCCGCGTCTAGCCAAGAATAAAAAGCAGATGGCAGAAGTGGGTTTTTTCAACCCACCTGTATGGATCAATTCGGACGGTCTTCCTCGGTTGGCCCTAGAACTCAAGGTTGATGCCGCGAAATTACTGCAATTGATGGCGTTGGTCGTTAAAGGATTGTATTGTTTCCATTTTCAGAAGCCGCTGGACACCCGTTTTTGTCCGGAAGTATTTGTCCTGCCACCTGATAAAGTTGCAGCTAGCTTGGCGCCCTTTGCGCAATACATCACTCATACCTCTCCAAGAATAAGCGGCGATATTGGAAATGGAAGCTTCAGATATGAAGGCGTGCGCAGTGATGCCTATGAGGCGTTTTCCATATGGTCGATGGGGTTTCACAACGGTATTCCCCTTCACGGCGCGGGCTCACCACCTCAAGGTATTGCAACATTTTTGTCTGTAACAGTGCCAACAGCTGAGGCTTGCGCCCGAAAGATCGCAGATTCGACTCACACGTAAGGGACTGATCGCCCTGCGTGAAAGTTTTGAAGCGCCTTTCCTCAAACTTCCAGCCCCGTCGAAATATCCACCATGATCTCGTCGGCGAGTTTCTCCAGCACGCGGCGGACCTCATCGGCCGGGACGTGTTCGGGGAGGCGTAGTTTCAGCGTGGCGCGGAACATTTCCTCGCCGGTGAAGGCCGCGCTTTCGATGGCGGAGCAAAAATCCTCGATATTCACGCCAAGCCGGTTCAAAGCTTGCGTCACGTCGCGGACGATGCCGGGGCGGTCATGGCCGAGGAGTTCCAAGGTAAGGGGCTCATGCGGCGGCTCGGGCTCGGTGGTGCCGCGGGCGAGGGTGACGGAGAGGCCCGGCAGGGATTGCAG
The DNA here is from genome assembly GCA_021826225.1 of Pseudomonadota bacterium. Classification (GTDB taxonomy): domain Bacteria; phylum Pseudomonadota; class Alphaproteobacteria; order Acetobacterales; family Acetobacteraceae; genus Acidocella. The sequence goes on from JAKBAV010000012.1 coordinate 20,734, forward strand.
GGCGGCGGTGAGGGCCGGGATGTTTTGCTCCGGCAGGCGGAGGAGCAGAATACCGGCGAACTGGCCGGCGAGGTGTTCGAGCTTGCTTTCCAGCCAGTTGCCGCCCGAGGCCGCGACAGCCTCGGAGATGGCGTTGACGAGACCGGGGCGGTCCTGACCGATGCAGGTCAGGACCGCTACGGTATTCATTAACGGTTGTTCCGTTGGCCGAAGAGCTGCAGCAGGAAGAGGAACAGGTTGATGAAGTTCAGATAGAGCTGCAGCGCGTCATAGACCGAGCGCTTGCCCGCCATTGCCGTGCCGTAGGACGAGCCGAACTGCATGTAGTCGGCCTTGATGCGCTGCGTGTCATAGGCGGTGAGGCCGGTGAAGATCAGCACGCCGAGGATGGAGATGGCGAACTGGATCGCGGGTGAGTGCAGGAACATGTTCACCACCATGGCGATGATGATGCCGATCAGCCCCATCATCATGAAGCTGCCCATGCTGGCGAGGTTACGCCCCGTGGTGTAGCCGTACAGGCTGGTGCCCGCGAAGGTGCCGGCGGTGATGAAGAAGACTTCCGCGATGGAATTGCCGGTATACACCATGAAGATGGTGGTCAGGCTGGCGCCCATGGCGCCGCAGAATACCCAGAACAGGGCTTGCACCGCCGTGGTTGAAAGCTTGTTGACGCCGAAACTCAGCACCAGGACGAAAGCCAGCGGCGCGAAGATGGCGATATAGGAGAGGATGGTGGGCGCCTGCACCATATAGCCGGCGGCATTCATCTGCGTGGTGTAGAACAGCGCATGCAAGGCCGGCACGGCGAAAATGGCGTAGGCGATGAGCCCGGTGAGGACCAGGCCGGAGGCCATCCAGTTATACACGCGCAGCATGTAGCTGCGCAGCCCGGCATCGAGCGCCGCCGAGTCGTAGCCGGCATAGGCTTGCGCCGTGCGGTAGGAATTATTCGGGTTGATAGCCATTGACTTCAATCGCTCCTGAAAATGGCGCCCTGATGATACATCAGAATGCCCCGGCACTATGATTGGCCTGTTTCTCCGGCAATTCAAGTGAACCGATGGCGGGGGGCACCATCAGTTCGCTACGAATTGTAAATTTAATGCTAGTTCAGCGCCGCCACCAGCCTTGTTTTTTCTCCGCCGGGCGTTCGGCTGCACCGATGACGATGGGCTTTACCGCCGGTCCGGCTGCGGGTCCGGCTGCGGGGGCGGCGGGCGCCGATGGGGCGTGCGGCTCCCGCGGCACGGGAATTTCCGCCAGTGCTTCAGGTGCCAGTGCTTCAGGCAGAGGAACGGGCGCTTCCGGCATTTCGGGTGCCATTACGGGCGCTTCCACCGCTGTGGCCCGGGCCGGTTTGGCACGGCGGGCGGCGCGGGCGATTTCCTCGGCGCGCTCGGCGGCCTCGAAAATATCCGCGATATCGGTGAATACTGGCGCCGGCGCGGCGGCGGCCGTGGCTTCACCCTGGGCTTCGCTTTCCGTGCCATCCGCGCGGCGGCGGCGGGTGCGCGGGCGGCGGCGCTTGGGTGTGGCTTCCTCAGGCGCGGGCTCGCTGAGCATCGGCTCCGGCTCATCCGCCGGAGCGCCGAGGGCGGCTTCCAGGATCAGGTCAATCTCGCTGGGCTGCTCGGCCGGGCTGGATTCGTAGCCAGGTGAGGCATCCCCCTCATCCGCGCCGGCTTCCTGGCGCCCGGGTGCCGCGTCGTGGCCCGTGTCACGGGCAGCATCGCGGGTCGCATCGGGGGCCGGACGGTCATCACGGCGCTTGCCACGGCGGCGGCGACGGCGCTTGCGGTCGGCTTTTTCCTCGGCCGTGCCCTCGCTCGTATCGGTGGTCTCGGTCTCGGTCTCGTCCTCGATCTCCTCGGCATCCGGGGTAACGGGGGCGGCAATCTGGCGCTCCGGGCGGACCGGGGCCGGCACGGGCGGCGGCGCGGTTTGCGCGCGCAGGCGCTCGATGCGGAAATTCGTGCCGGCCATGGTGGCATCCGGCGTGAACAGCACCCGCATGTTATAGCGCGCCTCGATAACGCTGAGGCGCTCGCGCTTGTGATTGAACAGGTAGAACGCGATTTCCTGCGGCAGCACGACCGAGATTTCGGCGGCGCGGAACTTGCCGCCTTCATCCTCGATGGCGCGCAATATGTGCAGCGCGGCACTCTCGGGGCTGCGGATATGGCCCTGGCCGGCGCAATGCGGGCAGGCGATCAGCGAGGCCTCGGTGAGCGAGGGGCGCAGCCGCTGGCGCGACATTTCCATGAGGCCGAAATGGCTGATGGAGCCGACCTGGATGCGCGCGCGGTCGTGCTTCAGCGAATCCTTCAGCTTGCGTTCCACCGCCGCGTTGTTCTTGCGGGACTCCATGTCGATGAAGTCGATGACGATGAGCCCGGCGAGATCGCGCATACGCAACTGCTTGGCGGCCTCCTCGGCGGCTTCCATGTTGGTCCGCAGCGCCGTGTCCTCGATGCTGCGTTCGCGCGTCGAGCGGCCGGAGTTCACGTCGATGGCGACGAGCGCTTCCGTCTGGTTGATGACGATATAGCCGCCCGAGCGGAGCTGCACGATCGGGTTGAGCATGGCGTCGAGCTGGGCCTCGACCTGGTATTTGGCGAAGAGCGGCTGGCCGTCGCCCCAGGCCTGCACCTTGTTGGCGTGGCTCGGCATGAGCATGCGCATGAAGTCGCGCGCGGCGCGGAAGGCTTCCTGGCCATCGACGAGGATTTCCTCGACATCGCGCGTATACACATCGCGGATGGCGCGCTTGATGAGATTGGCTTCCTCATAGATCAGCGCCGGGGCGGTGGATTCCATCGTTTTGTCGCGGATATCGTCCCACAGCCGGAGCAGATATTCACAATCGCGCTTGATCTCGGGTTTCGGCCGGTTGGCGCCGGCGGTGCGCACGATGAGCCCCATCCCCTGCGGCACATCCAGCTCGTTCATCGCCTCTTTCAGGCGGCGGCGGTCGGCCTGGCTGGTTATCTTGCGTGAGACGCCGCCGCCCGTGGGGGAGTTGGGCATGAGCACGGAGAAGCGGCCGGCCAGGGAGAGATAGGTGGTGAGCGCCGCGCCCTTATTGCCGCGCTCTTCCTTGACCACCTGGATCAGCATGATCTGGCGGCGGTGGATGACATCCTGGATTTTATAGTTGCGCAGGAAGCGCTGGCGCATGCGGCGCTCGCGGGCTTCGGCGGCATCATCGCCATCGCCGCCGAGCTGTTCGGGGCTGGGGCCGTCATCCTCGGGGGTGATGGTCTCCACTGCCTCGTTGCTCTCGACCGTCTCGATCATGGAGTCGTCCGAATCGGCGGACAGCTCCGGCACGGCATCGAATGTCAGCGCCTCGGCACCCTCGGGAGCGCCGGGGGTGAGGGGCTCGGCGACGATTGCCGCGGGCATGGCCTCGGCGGCGGGGGCGGCGCCGGAGGTCAGCTCCTCGGTCAGCGCCGTGGGGGTGCCGGACGGTTCCGCGAGGCTGCCGGCTTCCGGGTGCAGCTCGGCCGGGGGCGGGGCGGAGACGATCTCGATCGGCTTGATTTCGAGCGCCTGGGTGGATTCCAGCACCTCGGTACGCAGCGGCGCATCATGGTCGCGCGCGGCGTCCTCGCGGGAGTCCTCGTCATCTTCCTCGGCCTGCATGGCCAGGAGCTTCTGGCGGTCGGCCACGGGGATCTGGTAATAATCCGGGTGGATTTCGCCGAAGGCCAGGAAGCCGTGGCGGTTGCCGCCATATTCGACGAAGGCGGCCTGCAGGCTGGGTTCGACCCTTATAACCTTGGCGAGGTAGATATTGCCTTTGATCTGCTTGCGGCCCGCCGTCTCAACGTCGAAATCCTCAAGCTTGGAGCCATCCAGCATTACCACGCGGGTTTCTTCCGCATGGCTGGCGTCGATTAACATTCTTTTGGTCATAAAAACTCCGGAGCGCGCGCATGACCGAGGCCCGAGCAATGCTGTTAACATGGCTGCTCAGGGCGGTGGTGGCGCGAAAAAGGGATGAAAACAGGGAAGAACACAGGGAAACGGAACCGTGCCGCGCCTTGACCAGGTGGAATAGGGAAGCTCTGGCAGGCGAAGCGGTCATCGGTCCTTAAACTTGCCGGGCTAATCCCGGCCATGGCAGTTTTACCATGGTGGCTGCTTGTGGCGGCGCATGGTCGCGTTTTTGTCTTCAACGGGCGTCAGGGAGGGTGCGGAACCGGCCGCATAAAGCTGGTCTCCGCCGCTATCCTTGGCGCCTGTGTTATTAGATGACCCAAAAACCCCAACTCCGCAAGAGCTTTAAGGCGGCCGGATAAGCGCGGGATTACAAGGCCGTAATTTGATAAACCAGCATTTCAAGCCGCGTGGCATGTATTGCCCGCGCCGGAAACTCAACGAAAACGTGCAATGCCGCAAAACGGGCTGGACAGCGCCGCCGCTGCGGGACAGATGTTATGCCGCCGCCCCGCCGGACGATGATTTATTTGAACCAAGAGATCAGCCCTCATGAAATGGTACTTCTGCTGGTCGCAGGACAGCGACTTCCGCCGCGACCATGACTGGAAGAACCTGATCAGGGCGGCGGTGGAATCGGCGCGCCGGAACACCGCGCTGGAGCCGCATTTCATTTATGATGGCGAAAACTCGGCTTTTATCGAGGAATTGCAGGGCTGTGGCGTCAAGGTCATCTTTCATCGGGTGTCGTTCGCGGCGGCGCTCGCCCGGCATAATCCGGAGCCCGGGTTCCAGGCCGTGGCGCGCGGGGCGTTTCTGCGGTTCGACATCCCCCTGGTCGCCGATCCGGCGGATGACTACGTGCTGTACACGGATGCCGATGTGATATTCCGGCGGAACCCCGATCTGCGTGGTTACACGCCCTGGTTCTTCGCGGCGGCGCCGCAGTTTGACCGGGGGCAGAAGGCTGATCTCAATTCCGGCGTCATGCTGCTCAACCTGCGGAGCTTCCGGGCGCTGCACAGCCAGCTGGCCGCCTTCACGGTGCAGAACCTGCATCTCGGGCTGGACCAGGAGGTGTTGCGCGCGTTTGTTGGCCAGGATTACCTGCTGCTGCCGGATATTTATAACTGGAAGCCCTATTGGGGCGTCGATTCCGGTGCCGCGATCATTCACTGGCACGGGCCGAAACCGGAAACCGCCGCCGGTTGGCTGAACGGGACCGTGACCAGCACGCATGAGGCGTGGCAGGTGCTGCTGGAGCGGGACCGGGAGGCTTATCGCTATTATCTGGGCATCCAGCAGGAGGCGCTGGATTCCTATAATACCCCGGCTGATATGGCCCGGCCGGACCATATCAGCCGGGGTAGGCCGGCCATGCCGGGCGGGCATCAACAGGATCAGCCGTGGTGGCAGGTTGATCTCGGCGGCATCGCGACGGTGACCGAGATCCATATCCTCAACGCCGTGCCCGGGCAGCTCAGAGATTTCATGGTGAGTGTCTCGATTGATGGCGCCTCCTGGGTGGAGCTTGTGGAAAAGCGTGACGGGCTGATGGTGGAGGCGCCCTATAAATGGACCGGGCCCGGTACGGCCTGGGCGCGTTACGTGCGGGTGGCGCCGCTGGGGGCGGATTCCGCGCACCTGAATCAGATCGAGGTGTTCGGCCGGCTGCCGTGAAGCCCTTGCTTTTTCATGCTGCTTTGCGGCATCACGGGGCCTGACGGTCCTCACATTCGACGATCCCGTTGCCATAGGAGTTGCGCATGCCCTTACCCCGGATTTCGCTGCACGGTCTCAGCATCGCCGGCGAGCTTTACGGTTTCGTCAATGAGGAGGCGCTGCCCGGGACCGGGCTTGAGGCGGAAAAATTCTGGGCCGGTTTCGCCGCGCTGCTGCAACGTTTCGCCGCCAGCAATGCCGCTTTACTGGCGCGGCGCGATGGATTGCAGGCGCAGATCGATGCCTGGCACCTGGCGTGCCGGGGCCAGCCGCATGATGCGGCGGCCTATGAGGCGTTTTTGCGCGAGATCGGGTATCTGTTGCCGGAACCGTCGCCGTTCAGCATCGATACCGAAAATGTCGATGACGAGATCGCCCGCATCGCCGGGCCGCAGCTGGTCGTGCCGGTTTCCAATGCGCGTTACGCGCTGAATGCCGCCAATGCCCGCTGGGGCAGTTTTTACGATGCGCTCTACGGCACGGATGCGGTGCCGGATGAGGCCGCGACCGCCCGTGGCAAGGGCTTCAACCCGGCGCGGGCGGATGCCGTCATCGCGCGGGGCCGCGCCTTTCTCGACGCGCATTTTCCGCTGGCCGATGGCAGCCATGCCGATGCTCTGATCTATAAGGTGCACAATGGACATCTCGCCGTGGTGCTGCCCTCTGGCGAGGTGGGCCTGCGCGATGGCGCGCAGTTCGCGGGCTATACTGGCCCGGCGGCGGCCCCCCTCAGCGTGCTGCTGCGCCACCATAATCTGCATGCGGACATCATGATCGATGCGGCGCATGCGATCGGCAAAGGCGACACCGCGCACATCGCCGATATCATCCTGGAATCGGCGATCAGCACCATCATGGATGCCGAGGATTCGGTTACGGCGGTTGATGCCGAGGACAAGGTGGGGGTGTACCGCAACTGGCTGGGGCTGATGCAGGGCACGCTGACGGCGCCGGTGGAGAAGGGCGGGAAAATCATCGAGCGGGCACTGAACCCGGACCGTGAGTATACCGCGCCGGATGGGAGCGGGAAACTGACCCTGCATGGCCGCGCGCTGCTGCTGGTACGCAATGTCGGCCACCATATGCTGACCGATGCGATAACCACGGAAGCGGGCGTGTTGCTGCCCGAGACCGTGATCGATGCGGTGCTCACATCGCTGGTCGCGCTGCACGACCTGAAGGCGCGGCGTAATTCGCGCCAGGGCTCGGTCTATATCGTAAAGCCCAAGCTGCACGGGCCGGAAGAGGTCGCGCATGCCGAGGCGCTGTTCGGCGCGGTGGAGGCGCTGCTGGGCCTCGCGCCGAACACGCTGAAAATGGGCATTATGGATGAGGAGCGCCGCACCTCGGTTAATCTGAAGGCCTGCATCGCCGCCGCGAAGAGCCGTGTGGTGTTCATCAATACCGGCTTCCTCGACCGGACCGGCGATGAGATTCATACCTCGTTCGAGGCCGGGGCGTTTTTGCGTAAAAACGACATCAAGACGCAGCCCTGGATCAAATCCTATGAGGACCGCAATGTCGATTTCGGCCTGGCCTGCGGGTTGCAGGGCCGCGCGCAGATCGGCAAGGGCATGTGGGCAGCCCCGGACCAGATGGCGGCGATGCTGGAGCAGAAAATCGCGCATCCCCGGGCCGGGGCGAATACCGCCTGGGTGCCTTCCCCCACTGCGGCGACACTGCATGTAACGCATTACCACGAGCTGGACGTGTTCGCCCGCCAGGATGAGCTGCGCGGCCGGGCGCCTGCGAAACTCGCCGACCTGCTGAGCATTCCGCTGGCCAATGGCGTGAACTGGAGTACCGAGGAAATTCAGGCTGAGCTGGATAATAACGCGCAAGGCCTGCTCGGCTATGTCGTGCGCTGGGTGGATCAGGGGGTGGGCTGCTCGAAAGTGCCGGACATCCACGATGTCGGGCTGATGGAGGACCGCGCGACATTGCGGATATCCTCGCAGCATATTGCCAACTGGCTGCATCATGGCGTGGTGACCAAAGAGCAGGTGATGGCGACGCTGAAGCGCATGGCGCTGGTCGTGGACCGGCAGAATGCGGGCGATGCGGGGTATACGCCGATGGCGCCCGGTTATGACGGCCCGGCCTTCCTGGGCGCCTGCGAGCTGGTATTTGAAGGCCGCGCTCAGCCCAACGGCTATACCGAGTTCGTGCTCACCCGCCGCCGCCGCGCGGCCAAGGCCGCCACCGCTTAGCCGGGCGTGTCGTCCTCGGTCTGGTTGACCAGCACCTCGCCGATTTTGACATGTAGGTCGATGTGCAGCTGATGGATCTCGCCCATCAGCTGGCGCATCGATTCAACGGTTTCCATCACCGCGTCATGCTGCTCCTTGCCCTGCGCGTCGGATGAGCGGGCGGCCAGGATGGTGCCGACGCCGATCAGCGGCAAGGCGATGAGCTGCAGCACGCCGGAGCTGGCATATTGCACGAACGGCATCGAGGCCGGCCATTTCAGCGGCAGCAGCGAGAAGATGAGGCAGAACCAGAAGAAGCCCATGGTCGCGAAAATCGCGTTGGCGCGGACGGCGATCTGGTCGTTGAGCCAGGATAGTTTTTGTTTCAGTTGGGGCATGCGCCGGCCTTTCCAGGGTTTGGCGCAGCTAACCACGTTTCCGGCGATTCGTCAGCGCACCGGAATGGTGGCGAGGCGGAATTCCCCGGAATAATTGCGTTCCGGCGGCGGCGCGGCGCGGCAGCAGATGATCCAGTAGGGCCCGACCAGAAGCACGGTCCAGATGAAATTGCCGAGCAGCTCGCCATGCGCCTCGACCGGCCATTGCGAGGGGAACAGCACCAGATCGGCGAGCCACAGGGTGCGCCAGAGCAGGCCGGTGAGGCGAACCGCCGGGGCGAGCTGGGCGCGGCGCGGCGCGTTGGCCTCATGCGCGCGGATCTGCATGAAGGCGGCGGCGGCCATGATGGCGAGGCAGAGCAGGTCCTCCCAGAAATCCGCGGTGAAGGGAGGGTCGTAAACATGCACCCAGAGCAGGCCGATGCCCGCCCCCAGCGCGGCGCAGAGCCGGGCCAGGCCGTGCGGCGTTATGCCGAGATGCCAGTCCGCGCGGTTGATGACCGGTTGCAGCAGCCTGTCGATGATGAAATCATCCAGTTTGCGCGCACCGCCGATGATTTTGTCCGATTTACCCGTCACCCTAAAATCCTTGGAAGTCCCGGAGGTTCCCCTTAATTCCGCAAGGCCCGGCGGAGCGACCCCGCCGCCGCGTCGAGCGCCTGTTCCGCCGCGATGGGCGAAACCCCGCGCAGCAGCATCAGCGCCGCCCGCTTAACATGCATATTGCAGGCCTCGAGCGCAAGTATTGCGTCATCCGGGCTGGCGGCGGTGATGGCGGTGAGCATGCCCAGGGCGCGGCGGCGCAGCTTGGCGTTGGTGGCGCGCATATCCACCATATAGGGGCCGTAGGTCTTGCCGAGGCGGATCATCACGGTGGAGGACAGGATGTTGAGCGCGATTTTCTGCGCCGAGCCGGCCGAGAGGCGGGTGGACCCGGCGATGATTTCCGCTCCGGTGAGCAACACCACGGGATAGGTAGCGGCTTGTGCCATGGGTGAGCCGGCATTGTTGACGATGGCGCCGGTAAGCCCGCCTTGGGCGGCGGCATGGCGTAAGGCGGCCAGGGTGTAAGGCGTGGTGCCGGAGGCGGCGATGCCGACCAGCGCATCGGCGGCGGTAAAACCATGGGCATCGAGTGCGGCGATGGCGGCGGCCTCGTCATCCTCGGCGCCTTCGGCGGCGGCGATGAAGGCGGTCGGGCCGCCGGCCAGCAGGGGGATGATGAGACCCTCTTCGATGCCAAAGGTCGGGCCGCATTCCACCGCGTCGAGCAGGCCGAGGCGGCCGGATGTGCCCGCCCCGGCATAGAACAGGCGGCCGCCATCGCGCAGCTTTGCCGCCACGGCATCGGCAAGGCGGGCCAAAGCGGGGGCGGCACTGGCCAAAGCGCGCTGGGCGGCCTGCTCCTGGGCGAGGAAGGTCTCCACAAGGGCGATGGTGGCGCGCTCATCCAGGTCGGCCAGCTCCGGCCGGGCGGCTTCCGTGCCGCGCGGCGTGGCGGCGGGAGCGGCGCTGTGCCCGGCAGTCCAGCTTTGGAGAGGGGTAAAATCATCACTCCACCACACCAGGTCAGCGCGTTGGCCGGGGGTGAGGCTGCCGCGATCGGTAAGGCCCAGAGCGGCGGCGGGGCGCGAGGTGGCGGCGGCGAAGGCGGTGGCGGGCGGCACCCCGGCGGCGATGAGGCGGCGCAGGCCGGCATCGAGGGTGATGGCGGCGCCGGCTAGGGTGCCATCCGCGCGGAGGGCGGCACCTTGGGGGCCGAGCGTGGCGGGGGCACCGCCAAAGATGCGCGTTTCCCCGGGGGCCAGGCCGGCGAGCAGGATGGAGTCGGTAACGGTGATGGCGCGCGGGCAGGCGGCGAAGGCGAGGGCCAGAATGGCGGGGTCGACATGCACGCCATCGGCGATGAGGCAGGGGGAGAGGCGCGGATCTGTCAGCGCCACGCCGGGGGCGCCGGGGGCGCGGTGCGACAGGGCTGACTGGGCGTTGAACACATGGGTGACGAGGCTGGCCCCGGCGGCGGCGGCGGCGCGCATGGTTGCAGCATCCGCCGCCGTATGGCCGAGCGAGACCAGCACCCCGGCGGCGCGCAAGGCGGCGATGGCGGCCAGCGCGCCGGGCAGTTCCGGGGCGAGGGTGACGAGGCGCAAGGCCGGGCCGCAGCGCAGCAGCTCGGCCACGGCCCCGGCATCGGGCAGGCGCAGATGCGCGGCGGGGTGGGCGCCGCGTTTGTCGTCGCTGAGAAACGGGCCTTCCAGATGCAGGCCGAGAATGGCGGGGTGACGCGCCATGGCCGCCGCCACGGCTGCGGCCATGGCGTGTAAATCCGCCAGCGGTGCGGTAATGGCGGTGGCGAGCACGGAGGTGACGCCGCGCAGGGAAAGTTGCGCGACGAATAAATCCCACTCCGCCGGGCTGGCGGTGGCGCAATCCACACCGAAGGCGCCGTTATTGTGGATGTCGATGAGGCCGGGGGCGAGAAAGCCATGGCCCAGCACGATATCACCGCTGGTGATCCCGGGCAGGAGCGCGGTGATCAGCCCGTTTTCCACGACGACCGCGCCGGGGCCGGTGAAGGCGTGCCCGGTGAAAATCCGCGGGGCTGCGATGATCATGACGCCTCGATTCTGGTGCCGGGTGAGGGATTTGAACCCCCGACCTTCGGTTTACAAAACCGCTGCACTACCACTGTGCTAACCCGGCATATGCCGCCCGGAAGGAGGGTGGCGGGGCGTGACTTAACATATTTTGTGCCGTGTTCCATCCCCGCGCCTCCCCCCTTGATCTCTGTGCCAAGCCCGGTCTATATGCCGCTCCCACGGGTGAGGGGCTATAGCTCAATTGGTAGAGCGTCTGCATGGCATGCAGAAGGTCAGCGGTTCGATTCCGCTTAGCTCCACCACCGCCCTTCCGAAAAACCCGGTTTCCGCCTGCATGGCTGTGCGCACACGTAAAAACGGCGCCCGCGAGAATGGGCGCCGTTTGCAATGCGTACGCGCGCAGGCTTCAGGTAATCTTGCCGATCAGCGTGCCAACCTCATAGGTCTGGCCCTTGGCGGCGATCTGCGTGAGAACACCGGCGGCGGGCGCGGAAATATCCTGCGTCGCCTTGGCCATTTCCAGCGTGTAGATCGGGTCGCCTTCGGCCACGGTGGCGCCGTCCGCGACGAGCCATTCGACGAGGTCGCCTTCGGTCATCGACATTTCCAGGCGGGGGATCAGCAGGTCTGGCATTATATGGTTCTCACTTTGCAATCATCTGGCGGACGCGCGCGGCGATCGAGCGGGCGTTCGGGATCTGGTTGGTTTCAATTTCGCGCGAATAGGCGATGGGCGCAAACGCCGCGCCGAAGCGCGAGGCCGGGGCTTTGAGGGTGGTGAACAGCTCCTCGTTGATGGTGCTGGCGATTTCGCCGCCGAAGCCGCAAAACTCGGTGGCGGCGTGGACCACCAGAGCGCGGCGGGTTTTCTTCACGGAGTCGAGCACGCGGTGATAATCGAGCGGCACCAGTGAGCGCAAATCAATGATTTCGGCGCTGATCTCCTCTTTCGCCAGCTCCTCGGCGGCCACCATGCACTGGTTAACCTGCCAGCCATAGCTGATGAGCGTGATATCCGTGCCGGGGCGGCGGATTTTGGCCACACCGAGCGGGATGCGGTAATCCTCCACGGGCACCTCGCCCTTGAGCGAACGCAGCAGAGCCATGGGCTCCAGATGGATGCAAGGGTCTTCATCGAAAATACAGCTCAGCAGCAGGCCCTTGGCGTCGAACGGCGTGCTTGGATACACGACCTTCAGCCCCGGCGTGTGCAGCAGCCAGGCTTCGAGCGATTGCGAATGTTGCGCCCCGGTGCCGCCCAGGCCGCCGCCGACGATCATGCGGATGGTGAGCGGCACATGGGTGGCCGCACCGGACATATAGCGCTGCTTGGCGGCGTGGTTGAAAATCTGGTCCATGCAGACGCCGGCGAAATCGTTGAACATGATTTCGGCCACGGGGCGCATGCCGGCGATGGCGGCGCCCGTGCCGCAGCCGATGATCGCCTGCTCGGCGATCGGGGTGGGGCGCACGCGCTTGCCGAATTCGGTCTGCAAGCCCCGCGAGGTGGCGAACACGCCGCCCGGTGGGTCGCCGATATCCTCGCCGAGCAGGAACACGCCGGGGTCTTTCAGCAAGGCGGTGCGCTGCGCGTCGCCTATGGCTTCGGCCATCAGCATCACTTTTGTCTCGCCCGTGGGCGTGCTCTCCGCCGCGCGCACCGGGTATATGCCGCGCTGCGGCGGCACGGTGGCGTCGGCATACACATCCAGCAGGGTTTCCTCGACCGGGGTGATCTTGCAGGCCAGAGCGCGGATGATGGCGTCCTCCACCTCAGCGGCGGCGGCGGTTTCCATGGCCGCCAGCTCCACCTCGGTACAGATGCCGGTCTCCAGGAGCAGCGCCCGGGTGCGCGGCACCGGCCATGCTTCCTTGGCAAGCGCCAGGGCCTCGGCCGTGATGTCCTTGGAATCACCGACACCGGCATGGGGCCCGTGGCGATGGGTGATGGCCTCGACGAAGACCGGGCCGTTGCCGGCGCGGACCTGCGCGATGACCGCCTGCATGCCCTTGTAGAAGGCGATGGGGTCGCGGCTGTCGAGCTTTACCCCGGTAAAGCCGTAGCCGGCGGCGCGGCCGGCGAAATCCGGGCTGGCGGTGTAGTCGGGAATAAACGTGTATTCGGCGATCTGGTTGTTCTGGCACATGAAGATGACCGGCAGTTTCCAGGCCCCGGCCAGGTTCATGGCCTCATGCACCGCGCCGATGGAGGTTGCGCCATCGCCGAAATTCACGATGGTCACGCGGTCCTCGCCGCGTGCCTGGGCGGCGAAGGCCAGCCCGTTGGCGATGGGTGCGCCGGCGCCGACAATGGCGGTGGTGAGCATGGAGCCCGAGGCGGGGTCAGAAATATGCGGCGCGCCGCCCTTGCCCTTGTTCACGCCGTCGATGCGGCCCATGGCCTCGGCGAAAAGCTTGAACAGGTCGACACCCTTGGCGACCTGGTCGTGGATGCCGCGATAGGTGGTGACCATGTAGTCGCGCGCGCCGGTGAGCTGCGAGACGACCGCGGGGATCGCCTCCTGCCCGGTCATCGGCCAGTAGGTGAAGAAGAACCGCCCGCTGAGCAGCCCGCTCTGGATGGCTTTATCGGTCGCGCGGATGCGCGCCATCTGGCGGTAGATTTCAGTCAGTACGACCGGATCGATCGCTAGATTGGTCTTGGTGTCTTGGCTCATGCTGCGCTCCCGGAATCTCTTGTCACCGCATGTAGCCGATTTTGGCTGGCGGGACACGCCGGGGGCGCGGATGGCTTGTCCCAGCGTGATGTGAGATTTACCGCATGTGGCCAGACCGGGGTCAGGCGGCGCTTTGTGCCAATATGCGCCGTGCCTGTTTCAGATGCGGGGCATCGACCATCTTGCCGTCGATCTGCAGCACGCCGGCATCGGGGGATGCCGCAAAGGCATCGACGATTTTCCGGGCATGGGCCAGTTCCGCCTCGGACGGGGTGAAGGCCGCGTTGATGATGGCGATCTGCGCCGGGTGAATCGCCATCATGCCGGTAAACCCGTCGCGCCGGCCGCGCGCGGCATAGGCGGCGAGGCCTTCGGTATTTTTGATGTCGGGGAACACGGTTTCGATGGCGAGCACGCCGGCGGCATGGGCGCCGAACAAAGTGAGGGAGCGGGCGAGTTCATAGGGCTGGGTATAGGAGCCATCGGCCTCGCGGGCGGTGGCGGCACCTATGGCGGCGGGCAGGTCCTCGGCACCCCAGCTCAGGGCGCACAGCCGGGGCGAGATGCCGCCAAAACTGCCGATGGCGAAGATGGCGGCGGGGGTTTCGGTGGCGAGCGGGAAGATCAGCGTGCTGTCATTGCCGAGTTTGGTGAGGCGGTCGATCAGCGCGACCACGGATTTACCGCCCTCGGCTTTCGGCAGCATGATGCCGTCCGGCCTGGCGTGGATGACGGCGGCCAGATCGTCATCGACGAAGGCGCTGTCGAGCGGATTGATGCGCACGAACAGCGGCAGGCTGCGGTTGGGGCGGCGCAGAAAATCCGCGATGGCGTCGCGGGCCAGAGTTTTGGCCGAGGCGGCGACGGAATCCTCAAGGTCGAGAATCAGCGCATCGGCCCCCGAGGCGGCGGCCTTATCGAAACGCTCCGGCCGGTCGCCGGGGACGAAGAGCAGGGAGCGGAGCTTCATGGCGCGTTTTTCCGTTTCACCAGCGCCATGCGCAGGCATTGGCAGACGATTTCGCCGCGCTGGTTCAGCATCTCGTGGCGGAAGGTGACGATGCCGGCCTGCGGGCGGGATTTTGACTCTTTGAGGTCCACGATTTCCGTCGTGGCGCGCAGCGTATCGCCGATGAAGACGGGTTTGGGCATGACCAGTTTGTCATAGCCCAGATTGGCGACCAGTGTGCCCAGCGTGGTGTCGCCCACGGAGAGCCCGGCCATGAGCGCAAAGGTGAAGGTGCCGTTGACGAGGATCTGGCCGAATTCGCTGTTTTTGGCGAATTCCGCGTCGATATGCAAAGGCTGCGGGTTGTAGGTCATCGCTGAGAACAGGACGTTATCCGTCTCTGTCACCGTGCGGCGGATCTCATGCTCCATCTTGTCACCGATGGTCCATTCGTCGAAATATTTGCCGGCCATTTTTACGCTTCCTTTTCGATGAGGGCGAGCAGCACGCCTTCGGCGATTTGGGCATCGAGTGCGGCGGTAAAGGTTTTTACCACGCCGTCAAAGGGGGCAAGGAGCTGCTGCTCCATTTTCATGGCTTCCAGGACCAGGAGTTTCTGGCCCTTTTTCACATGGTCGCCCGCCGCCGCATGCACGGCGATGATGCGGCCGGGCATGGGCGAGAGGATGGCGCCGTCCGAGGCGGCGGCGCCACCGGCCGCATGGTCGGCGCGGGCGAGGCCAAAGCTCCAGGCCTCGCCCTGGACGAACACCATGGTTTCATCGGCGATGGTCGCGGTGGTGTAGGCCGGGGGATTGTCGAGGGTGACGACATGGGTTGAACCGGCGATGTCCACGGCGACGCGCATATCCGGCGGTGCGGCGATACGCAGGCCGGTCAGGGTCTCCCAGGGGCCGGTGCCATGGGCGGGCAGCAAAGCATGGGCGGCGGCCTGGAGCACGGGGGCCGAGGGTTCCGTGCCGGGGATGAGCGCCTCGGCATGGCGTTCGATGAAGCCGGTATCGATGCGCGCGCTCAGAAAATCGGCATTGGCGGCGGTGCGCGCCAGAAAACCGGCATTGGTTTTCACCGGCCAGACTTCCACGGCCGCGCAGGCCCGCGCGAGTTTGGCGGCGGCCCCGGCGCGCGTGGTGGCATGGGTGATCAGCTTGGCGATCATCGGGTCGTAATAGGGCGTGACCTCGCCGCCTTGCTCGACCCCGCTATCGACGCGGATATTATCCGGCAGGCGCAGATGCGTGAGCGGGCCGATGGAGGGCAGGAAGCCGGTGGCCGGGTTTTCCGCGTAGAGCCGGGCTTCCATCGCCCAGCCGTTGATGCGCAAGCTCTCCTGGGCGCGCGGCAGTTTTTCGCCCGAGGCGATGCGGAGCTGCCACTCCACCAGGTCCTGGCCGGTAATGGCCTCGGTGACCGGGTGCTCGACCTGCAGGCGGGTGTTCATTTCCATGAACCAGATGCGGTCCGCACGCAGGCCTGCGCTCGCATCGGCGATGAATTCGATGGTGCCGGCGCCGACGTAATTGATGGCGAGCGCGGCTTTCACCGCGACGGCGCAGAGCGCGGCGCGGGTGTCTTCATCCATGCCCGGCGCCGGGGCTTCCTCGATGACCTTCTGGTGGCGGCGCTGGAGCGAGCAATCGCGCTCGAACAGATGCACGGCATTGCCATGGGTATCGCCGAATACCTGCACTTCGATATGGCGGGGCGCCAGAATGTATTTTTCAATCAGCACGCGCTCGTCGCCGAATGAGGCGGTGGCCTCGCGCTGGCAGCTCGCCAGGGCGTCCAGAAAATTCTCGCGCGCATCGACGCGGCGCATGCCTTTGCCGCCGCCGCCGGCTACGGCCTTGATGAGGACGGGGTAGCCGATTTTATCGGCCTCGGCATGCAGGTGCTCAGGCGTCTGGTCATCGCCCATATAGCCAGGTGTGACAGGCACGCCGGCGGCGATCATCAACTGCTTGGCGGCATCCTTGAGTCCCATGGCGCGGATGGCGGCGGGTGGGGCGCCGACCCAGATCAGCCCCGCCTCCTGCACGGCCTCGGCGAAGGCGGCATTCTCCGAGAGAAAACCGTAGCCTGGATGGATGGCGGCGGCGTTGGTGGCGCGTGCCGCAGCGAGAATTTTCTCCGGGAGCAAATAACTCTCGCGCGCAGGCGCCGGGCCGATGCACACCGCCTCGTCCGCCTCGCGCACGAAGGGAGCGGAAACATCGGCCTCGGAATACACCGTGATGGTGCGGATGCCGAGACGCGAGGCGGTGCGGATGATGCGGCGTGCGATCTCGCCGCGATTGGCGATGAGGAGGGAGGAAATCATCGCCATTACATCCTGAACAAGCCGAATTGCGGTTTTTGCGGGATCGGTGCGTTCAGCGTGGCCGAGAGGGCCAGGCCGAGCACATCGCGGGTCTGCGCGGGGTCGATGATGCCATCATCCCACAGCCGGGCGGTGGCGTAATAGGGGTTGCCCTCATCCTCGTATTTCTGGCGCACCGGCGCCTTGAAGGCCTCGGCCTCTTCGGGCGTCCATTTGGCGGCGTCGCGATGCACGGTGGCCAGCACCGAGGCGGCCTGCTCGCCGCCCATGACCGAGATGCGCGCATTGGGCCAGGTGAACAGGAAGCGCGGGTTATAAGCTCTGCCGCACATGCCGTAATTGCCGGCGCCGAAACTGCCGCCGATGAGCACAGTGAGCTTGGGCACGGAAGCGGTGGCGACGGCGGTGACGAGTTTGGCGCCGTTCTTGGCGATGCCCTCGGCCTCATATTTGCCGCCGACCATGAAGCCGGAGATGTTCTGCAAAAACAGCAGCGGGATGCGGCGCTGGCAGGCGAGCTCGATGAAATGCGCGCCCTTGAGCGCGGATTCGGAGAACAGCACGCCGTTATTGGCCAGTATGGCGACCGGCATGCCCCAGATACGGGCAAAGCCGCATACCAGCGTGGTGCCATAGAGGCGCTTGAATTCATGGAATTCCGAGCCGTCGACGATACGGGCGATGACCTCATGCACATCGTAAGGGGCGCGCACATCCGAGGGCACGATGC
>JAKBAV010000092.1 GCA_021826225.1 Pseudomonadota bacterium
CTGATCTGGGAGGCCCGGGTGGTCGTGATTTTCCCGTTTCTCATCTGGGTGATCACGCGCTGGAAGAACCCCGGCATCGCCGTGATTCTGCTCGGGCTGGCTTCGTTGCATCCTCTCATCATGCTGCTTCTGCCGCATCATATCGCCGCCGCGCTGAGGGATACCGGCACGGCCATGCTGTATCCGGAATATTTCATACTGGGCGTGGCCGTGGCGCTTAACCAGAATACCGTGCGAAGCTGGCTTTCGCGTGGCTGGGGCATTGCGGGGCTCGGCACGCTGACGCTCGGGCTTACGATGTTCTGGATCCAATGGCCCGAGCAGAATG
Source organism: Pseudomonadota bacterium (assembly GCA_021826225.1). GTDB lineage: Bacteria > Pseudomonadota > Alphaproteobacteria > Acetobacterales > Acetobacteraceae > Acidocella. The sequence goes on from JAKBAV010000092.1 coordinate 329, forward strand.
GGCGCGCCGATGGTATCGCCGCCATGCTCATCCTGGCCTCCGCGCTGGGCTCGCCAGTGCTGGACCACGCGCTGAGGGCGAAGTTTCTGCTGTTTCTCGGCAGATTATCGTACAGCCTTTATCTGATCCATGTGCCGATCATTCTGGCGATCATCATCCTGTTCCATGGCAAGGTGCCGCTGCTGGCATGTCTCGCCGCGCCGATGCTGTGTATCGGCGTGGCGGAATTATTCCGCCGCCATGTCGAGGCCCCCTCGGCCAGTCTGGCATTGGGCTTTGCCAAACCCGCCGCACCGGCCGGGGCAGCCCTGTATCCCGCAACCCGCGAGGTGGTACCTGAGTAGGCCGGAGGCATCCTTCAACCTGCCGTGAACAAAAAACCCCGGGCGATGTCTCGCCCGGGGTTTTGTTGGAGGAAGCAGAAAGTCTACTGCTGGCCTTCGGCGTACCAGGTGCGGAATTCGGCGTATTTCGGCATTTCCTCCGAATTCGCTTTCGGGTCGATGACGACGTGCACGACGCCGACCTTACCGCTGGCATAGGCGCGTTCGATGGCCGGCTGGATATCCTCAGCCTTGGTGACGTATTCGCCGTGGCAGCCGAAGCCTTCGCCGATTTTGTCGAAGCGGACGTCCTTGCTCCAATGCGTGCCGGTCTCTTCCGTGCCATGGCCGATGTTGCGCTTGTAGACGCCGACTTCCAGGCCCCATTGATTATCCACGCCGACGACGCAGACCAGCGGCAGCTTGCAGCGCACCGCGGTTTCCAGCTCGCCTATATGGAAGAGGAAGGAGGAATCGCTGGTCAGCAGCATGCCGGGGCGGGAAATGCCCGTGGCGGCGCGGTCGGCCAGCATCGCGCCCGTGGCATACGGAAGTCCGGTACCGATATGACCGAAATTCTGGTTCCAGATCACGTCATGCGGTTTGGCCTGGGAGTAGGTCCAGGTGAACACCACCGTGGCGCCGCCATCGCGGATCATGATGCCGTCCGCGGGGAAGGCTTTGGTCGCCTCGACAACGAAGCGCGAGGTGTGGATGGCGACATCGCCATGGCCGTCGGTATGGGTGAGCGATTCCTCGCCCCAATGATCCAGCTCGGCCTGGCCATCATGCATGAATTTGGCGAGACCCGGGGCCGGGGCGCGCGGGGTGTCCTTCAGCGCGGTGATGAGCTGCGGGATGACGCCGCGCAGGTCTCCGACCAGGGGCACGTCGATCGGGCGGTTGACGCCGATGGCCGAGGCGTCCTGCTCGACATAGATCCACTTGCGGATGGCCTCATTCTTCTCCCAGTAGCGCCAACGGCCGAAATGCACGGGCTCGCCGAGCTCGGTGCCGATGGCGAGGCACAGATCGGATTCGGTAACCGCGTCGATTGAGGCTTTGGAGAAGACATATTGGAAGGTGCGGTCTTCCAGCCCCTTGATGTAGCTGGTGCCGCCGGAGGTCTGGATGACCGGGCAGTTCATCAGCAAGGCGAGCTCCTTGAGGGCAGCGCCAGAGCGGGTGGTATGGACGGCATGGCCGACCAGCAGGATCGGGTTTTTCGCGGCGCGGATGAGGGCGGCGGCTTCAGCCACACGGTCGACATCGGCCCCCTGATTGACCAGGCGGTAGCGCTCGGGCGGCAGCGCCGGCGGCACGTCCAGCTGGTCGGTGATGATATGCGAGGGGTATTCGATATAGACCGGGCCGGGCCGGCCGCTGACCGCCTTGCGGATGCCTTCGCGGATGATCTCGTCCGTCTGCTCCGCATATTCGATGGAAGCCGAGTATTTCACCGAATTCTGGAACAGCGGCGTCTGCTGCACGAACTGGATGCGACCGCGGCGGACGCGCTGTTCGGTGATGCGGGCGCGCTGGCCGGCGAGGAAGATGACGGGCGAGTTTTCGACCAGGGCGCATTGGATGGCCGGGGCGGCGTTGGCGATGCCTGGCCCGAGCGTGGCGATGCAGACGGCGGCCTTGCCGGTCATGCGCGAGGCGGCCTCGGCCATGAAGCCGGCGGCGGCTTCGTGATGCGGGGCAACGACGGTCCAGCCACGACGCTCGGCGGCGAGGAACATATGGACGAAATTCGGGTCCGGAATGCCGAATAACGTGTTGATTCCTTCAGCCTCAAAGAGCTGCAGGATACGCTCGTAGACAGGAACTGCCATGAATAACTCCTTGTTTTACCTGTTATACTGTTTGCCGGGCATTGGATGCCGCGAATGCAGGCCGGTGCGGCGGGCTGGCCTGGCGCTGCGCCCTGAACTCCACCCGCATGTTAAAAATACGTCCCCCATCCCCCACCTGACACCCCGGCTTTCTGGCCGGCGCGTGATAATTCATGCCACCTGCCAGATATCAGGCCAGCGCGTCAAATTTGTCAGGACATTTTCCCGACGCCGAACAGGTATAACCCCTGTTTCGTCGCCGGTCGAGGCGTGGCGGAGCCGGATGTGCCCTCAATAACGGATCCTTGTTTCCAGCTCGGCCCAGGCCCGGAAACAGGCGCGGGCAGCTTCCACATGCGTGTTCATCTGCAAAGCGGGCACGCGGCGCTGCGCGGGCGGTTTTTCGAGCTGGCGGTAGAATTCGGCATCGTCAAAGCCGATGGACTCGGCATCCGCCGCATCGCAGGCATAATAGACCCGCCCGATACGGGCCCAGAAGATCGCCGCCATGCACATCGGGCACGGCATGCCGTTGACGTAGATTTCCGTGCCCGAGAGGTCGAAACTGGCGAGATTGGCGCTGGCGGCGCGAATGGCGGTGATCTCGGCATGGGCGGTGGGGTCGTTGGCGGAAAGCACGCGGTTATGCCCCTCGCCCACCACTTGCCCATCCTTCACGATAACAGCGCCAAACGGCCCGCCATGACCGCCCCGCACGCCCTCATAGGCGAGCTGAATGGCGCGGCGCATGAAATCGTCGGCGGCAGGATTGGTCATGGGGCTGCTTTCGAGATGGTGGCCGGGAGTTGGTAAGGGGAAGACGTGGGGGGCGGACGTGCCGAGAGCGGCCTGACGGCTCAGAAATTGATAGTCCTATAAAGCGGACATTTCCTGAGGGGGTAGCCAACCAGAGCAAAATAACAATAAGCTGATCTCGGCTACCGCAATCCGTATAGGCCCAGTAACGCTTTGGCCCGGCCCGAAGTTTCGCTGTCGCCATTGGCTACGGCATCATCGAGATAGCGCCTGGCCAGCGCCTCGTTGGGTGCTACCCCCAGGCCCTCCTCATAGATTGTGCCGAGCTTGAGCATGGCCCAGACGTCGTCCTGAGCAGCTGATGCTTGTTCTAAACGCACCGCGCGAAGGACATCCTGAGGTTCGCCTTGCCCGGCCCGTAGCATGTCAGCGAGCAGATCATCAGCGATCTCATCGTTATGGTGCGTAACCGCCATCTCAAACAACGCGGCCGCTTTGGCATTGTCCCGGGGTACGCCCACGCCGTCCTGGTACAGAATGCCTAGATTGCGCTCCGCCCCTTGGTCGTCCAGCACCACGGCTTTCTCGTACCAAAACACGGCGACGGCGGCATTTTTCGGCACAGATGTCTCACAGCGGAAATCCGTGGGATCGTAGATGTCCCCGTACTGAAACATGGCAGATTTGTCTCCCGCATCCGCTCGCGCTTGCAATGCCGGCAAATAAGCCGGGTTTTTGCCGGCCATGTTGGCAAGGTCGTAGTCATCGAGCATATGCGCCGTATAGCTGACCGGCGCCAGTTGGCGCCACAAGATCTCCAGGACCGGGCCGCCTGCTTTCAGCAAGGCACCAAACAGCAAAAAGATACCCAGCCAAATGGCGGGAGGCAGCATGGGCCGGGCGCTGGTGGCGGGAATATCCGACAATGCGAATGCCTGTCCTGTTTTGCGTGCGGTCGCGACGTTTCAACAGTACAGCATTGCCAACGCAGTTGCCAAGACTCTGTCATGGCGTGATGTTTTGTGCAGGCGTATATTTTTTTGCTGGCGGCAACCTGAAATCTGGAGAGTTACGGTAACAAAAATCAATTACCGACCAGTCTAAATAAGTGGCGTTGGCATTCCATTGCTGAATGCAGCGCCTCGCGTCATTCTCATTGAACCCTGCTGAAGACGCAAACCACCGAAAATCAGTGAAACTGGAGATCTCCTGGTTGAAGAAAAGCATAACACCAGAATCGTCCCGCGATCCATTTTTAGTGAATTGATCGATCGAAGAATCAAGAAGTTTCTGCGCGTACGGCATTCCAGAATAATTTCGCGAAACTTTAACCAACCTCAAATAGGAAGCTTTTTCCTGCTTGAAGCATTGGTCGTAGAATGATTTTGGATTTGGGATTCCTAATTGAACAATTTGCTCATTGCAAACAGCTTGATAATTTCCCGACTGCTCTGTGGGAATCGTGAGAGGCGTATTTGCTGTCTGCGATTGAAGGAGTTTGCCAATTGAAATGAGCGGAGGCGCTGGAACGTCGGCCGCCGCAGGCTGCACATTTGCACTCGGCGTAGACACGACCGGAAAAGCATTTTTGTCAGGGTTTCCATTCTTTGGCCAGAATAAAATGCCAATAATAATTGCGACACATATCAATAACGCAATATATTCTGCTTCTTTTATGTAGGTTCGTGAACCAGGCTTCCGTGCCGAAACTTGAGGGGCTTGTGCCGGACTGAGCACGCCACAATGCGGGCATGAAGGCGCCTCCGTACTTACGTCTTTGCCGCATTCCCGGCACGCCTTAAGGGCCATTTTGTCCTCAATCCGTTATATTATGTAAGTAGCCTCATTTTCCTCCACCAGTCTACCGTCAGGGGCTACCCGACTTGCCGAGGCCGCCAAATTACCCCACGACCTGCAAGGCGCGCCCCCCGACATTCCCTGCCACGTCAAAATCCCAGAAAGCGTACCTGGCGTTCCAGCGGCACGCGGCTGCGCGCGAAGCCATTGACCGCATTGGCGGAACGATAGCCGATGCCCATGCCGCAAAAGAAGATATGGGTCTCGTCGCTCACGCCGATATGGTCTTTGATGAGCCGCCCGTGAATGGAGAGGAATTCCTGCGGGCAGCTATCGAGTCCTTCCTCGCGCAGCAGCAGCATGATGGTCTGCAGCCACATGCCCATATCCGACCATTGCGGCGGGCCCATCACGCGCGGCAGGTAGCACAGCAGCAGCACCGGGGCGCCGAAGCTGACCGCGTTGCGCATGATGGCGGCCATGCGCCCATCCTTGTCGTCACGCGCGAGGCCCAGGGCATCGTACTGCTTGGCCATGGTCTCGGCGAGGCGCGCCGGATATTCGGCCGGCACGCCGGGCGGCTCGATGAGGTATTCCGCCGGTTGCTGCGGCGGGCTCACGGCCATTTTGGCGCGCAAGGCGGCCAGCGGCGCGCCGGTGAGGATGGTCGCCTCCCAAGGCTGGTAGTTGCTGCCCGAGGGGGCGAGTCTGGCCTTGTCCATGACCCGCTGGATGACCTCGAACGACACCGGACGGTCCGTGAAATCACGGATCGTCCGGCGCGAGGCGACGGCCTCGCTGACATTCATCGCGGCCATGATGTGCTTCAGCGGACCTGCCGCCCGGTTTTACCGGCCCATTCGGCGATCAGATTATCGTAGAAATCCTGCTCGATGAATTCGCCCTTGCGCGGGAACATCGAGGTCATGGTCACCTTGCCGGTCTCCATCAGCTCGGTGGCGCGTTCCAGGTGCAGCTCCGCCGCCCCCATCCAGCCCCAGCCGGTATGCAAAGCGAAGGCGGTGCCGGGCACCACGGGGCCGAGCACACATACCGGAATGGGCAGTGCGGCGATCAGCTCGGCATTCTGCGCCGGGCTGGTGCCGGGATAGACCATCACATCGGCGCCGGCTTCGGCATAGGCCTTGCCCCGGGCGACAGCCTCCTCGAACGAGCCGCCGCCACCGCCGATCGGCGGGCCGTACATCTCGTCACAACGGGCGATGATGACCATGGCATCGGCACCGCGCCCGCGCACCGCGGCCTCGATGCGGAACTGCATGTCCGCTATGGCGCACAGGCCGTTCTGGAATTTTGAGTGCTTCGGGTTGACCTCATCCTCGACATGAATGCCGGCGACACCGGCGCGGGCATAGCGGCGGGCGAAATGGAAGGCGTCCGCCACGGTTTCACCCAAGGTATCGGCATCGGCGATGATGGGAATGTCAACGGCGGCGGCGATGCGCCCGGCCTGCTCGATCATCTCGACCTGCGAAAAAATACCGTTATCGGGCACGCCGTAATGGAAGGCGCTGCAGGCATGGCCGCCCATATAGCCAGCCGTGAAGCCGACCTTCTCGATGATCCGCGCCGTGAGCACGGAATAGGTGTCGGCGGCGATGAAATGCTTTTTCGCGGCGATCATCGCGCGCAGTTTCTGGGCCGGGCTTGTCATGTGTTTCTCTCCATTATTATGCGGGTATTATGCGGGCGGGCTGTGTGCCCTTGCGGCTAGATCAGCCTACCGCGAGCGGTGCGTCAAACCGCCCCGGCGGTTTCAGCGCGGATTGGGGTTGCGGTCGTGAATGGCATTGATTTTCTGCAGCACCTCCCTGGGCAGCCGCACGGCGATGGCGCCGAGATTCTGCCGCAGCTGGGCCGCGCTGCTCGCTGCCATCAGCACGCTGGTGGTGAAGGGCTGCTGCGCCGCGAAGGCCAGAGCGAGATGCGCCGGTTCCAGGCCGTGCTGTTCGGCGAGTGCTGCATAGGCATTGGCAGCGGCGAGCACGGCGGGGGCGAAACGCGCCGAGAAGCCGGCGAACAGGCTGGAACGGCTGCCCGCGATGGGCGCGGCGGCGGCGCGGTATTTGCCGGTGAGCAGGCCACTGGCGAGCGGCGAGAAACCGATCAGCCCGGTCTGCTCGCGCATGGCGATTTCAGCCAGGCCGAGCTCGAAATTGCGGTCCAGCAGACTATAGCTGTTCTGGATGCTGGCGATGCGGGCGAAGCCGCCTTGCGCGGCGGCAGCGAGGTAACGCATGGCACCCCAGGGAGATTCGTTACAAATACCGATTTCGCGGATTTTGCCGGCCCTGACCTGGGCGGAAAGCCCCGCCAGGGTTTCCTCCAGCGGCACCAGCCCCGGCGCGTCGGGCAGGTAGGAGTAGCGCGGGCGGCGCAGGGTGGTAACGGGGCGCTCCGGCCAGTGGATCTGGTACAGGTCGATCACATCGGTCCGCAGGCGGCGCAGCGAGTCATCGACCGCCTGGGCAATGTTTTTGGCATCAAGGCAGCGGCCGGCGCCGCGTATATGCGTCATGTCGCCAGGGCCGTCCCCCGGACCCGCGACCTTGGTGGCGATGACGACCTGGCGGCGCAATTTGCGCGCGGCGATCCAGCGTCCGAGGATTTCCTCGGAACGGCCCTGCGTGGCGGCGAGGACCGGGGCGGGGTAGTTTTCCGCCGTGTCGAACAAGGTGATGCCGGCGGCGAATGCCATGTCGAGCTGGCGGAAGGCGTCATCCTCCGCCGTCTGCGCGCCGAAGGTCATCACGCCGAGCCCGTAGGCGCTCACCTGTAGCGGGCCGCGGCCGAGCTGCCTGTACTCCATTCCCCCCTCCCCGGCCGCCACTTGCCGCGCCTCAACCGAGCCGGGCGATGATCTGCGGCAGATCCACCGTGGTGCGGATGCCGGGCGGGGCCTCGCAGACATAGGGCACCGCGTTGATGGGGCGATGCGCGGTGAGACCCGGCGTCATCTCGGGATAATCCTCCGGTGAGACGGGGAAGGAGATGGTGACATCGAGCGGGCAGTCGCCTTGCAGCACCACGTTCCAGCCCGAGGACAGGCGGAATTCCCAGGGCTTGCCGTCACTGCTGTCGATATCCGTCGTGACATACCAGGTGGAGGTGAAGCTCATCAGGGGCTTACCGTTACGCATGCCCGACAGCGTGGTGCGCGTCGCGGCGATGGTGCCGGCGGGGATCAGCCCGGCATCGATCTGCGTATCCTTTCGCGCGAGGCCGACCGCGCCGTGCAGCTTGAAGCCGTCGAGCGGCAGGCCCAGCGCCGTGGCGATGAGCTGCAGTGAGGGGCCGAACGAGGTGCGGGCATGCTCAAAATGCGAATCATTGACATGGCCGGGCACGGGCTTGTGGCCGAAACCCATCATGTCGAAAATCATCTCGGGCGAGTTACGCGTCGAGCAATCGGCGTATTCGTTGATGCTGAGATGGTCCAGCCGGCGCTGGATGGAAGCCAGCACGATGGGCATGGCCTCGGTGATGAAGCCGGGGCTGCTGCCGGTGGCATGCACGGAGCTCTGACCGCGCTGGCAGG
>JAKBAV010000093.1 GCA_021826225.1 Pseudomonadota bacterium
ATCTCGCGGCAAACATCCTCGCCTATCCCTCGACGCAAGATGCCGACGCGCAATCCCTGCGCCAGTTCACGCCGCCGTTTCTGAGCATCGCGGAAATCAGTTGGTTCTTCGACCAGTACCTGCCCGCAGGGACCGACCGCAACACTCCAGATTTCGCGCCGATGCTGGCGGAAAATCTTCATATCATGCCGCCGACACTCATCATTACCGCCGAGCATGACATCATTACCGCCCAGGCCGAGGCATATGGCCGCAAGTTGCGGGCTGCCGGGGTTGCGGTGCGCTATTCCCGCCACCCGGGTATGATCCACGGCTTCCTCACGCTCGAACCGTTCTTCCCCGGTGCCGCTGGTGCGGCGATCGGCGACATTGCTGACTTCATCGAAACACACAAGGCGGAGCGTCCGGTTCTGTGAACGGCCGCGCTTGGCGGAAACATTACGAGAGAAACCATGATAAACTTTGAACATCCCAACATCGCCGCTAAAAAACAATTCGTCGCAGCGGTGTTCACGGGTGATCACGAGACCATCAGGCGCCTCGCGCATCGCGATTTCGAACTGCTTGAGGGCTCGGGCATGCCATTCGCCGGAATCTACCGCGGTGCCGACGGGTTTATCGAGTTCCTCGAAATTTTCATGACAACGTTCGATATTGTAAAATTCGAGGAGACGGGAACCTTCGTGTCCGAAGATCCCGACCATATGGCGTTTCAGTTCGATCTCGAGGCCGTGTTCCGCAGTGCGGGTACGCCGTTTTCAACGTCTCTCGTTGAAACCTGGCAGTTCAGAGATGGTAAGGTCGCAAAAATCATTGCCCATTATCTTCACTCGCCTTTACGATTCTGACCGGGCCGGCCGCACCGGCCCGGACGATTTGCGGCGGTGAAAAAAGGGTCGTCGAGACGACGTTGCACCATGACAACAAGAACGCGCCAGCCCGCGGCATGTGCTACATGGACGAGGACACCCGGAGACCCTGCGGGCGTATTGCCATGGTCCCCCGAACAAGCGGGTCAAAACCCCGATACTCCACAACTGCGCCGTACCCTCGCTGCCCCCATGCCGGCCTGGCAACCGGCGCTTTATGAGATTGACATAGTGTCGTCCAATCAGACATTATGACAAAAAGGTCCGGCCGCCGCGCACCGATAGAGCACCCTCCGGGACCGGCCAACACTGTAAGCACAACACACGGATTGAAACGCGATGACCTGCGAACCGACGCTTACCCCAGATATCGACCTCGCGGCCTTGCGCGCAAAATACCGCCAGCAAGCCGATAAGCGTCGCCGCCCTGAGGGCTTTGCACAATATCTCGAAGTTACCGGGGAACTTGAGGAGTTCCTTGAATTCCAACCCTACGAGCCGCTTCCGGCGCGCGTGGCGCTTACCGATGAGACCGACGTGGTGGTGCTAGGGGGCGGTTTCGCCGGCTTGATCGCCGCGGGCAGGCTGAAGGCTGCCGGCGTTGGCAGCATCCGCATCATCGACAGGAGCGGCGATTTTGGCGGTGTCTGGTACTGGAACCGCTATCCGGGCGTGCAATGCGATGTTGAATCCTACACCTACCTGCCGCTGCTCGAGGAAATGGGCTACATGCCCAAGGATCGCTACGCCTATGGCAGCGAGATTTTCGCCTATTGCCAGCAGATGGGGCGGCGGTTCGACCTGTATAAACACGCTCTCTTCGGAACCATCGTCAAATCCCTGCGCTGGGATGCATCCATAGCACGCTGGCGCATCGGCACTGATCAGGGCGATGACGTCCGCGCACGCTATGTCGTGATGGCGCCCGGCCCGCTCAATCGCCCGAAATTGCCAGGCGTTCCGGGGATCAAACGATTCAAGGGCCATAGTTTCCACACGACACGCTGGGATTACCATTATACCGGGGGTTCGTGGTCCGAACCGGAGCTGACCAGGCTCGCCGGCAAAAAACTGGCGATCATCGGCACCGGCGCGACCGCCATCCAATGCGTGCCGCATCTCGCGAAATACGCGGCACATCTCTACGTATTTCAACGGACGCCCTCCTATATCGACGATCGTGGCAACCGGCCGACCGATCCCGAATGGGCCAAGGGCCTGCGGCCTGGCTGGCAGGCGGAAAGGATGCGCAATTTCCACATCGCCATCAACGAAGCCTTCGACAAGAGCGATGTCGACCTGATCTGCGACGGCTGGAGCGAGATCAATCGCAATATCCAGACCGCGCGCAAGGCGGCGGGCTGGCCGGAGATGACACTCGAACAGTTGATGGCGTTGCGCGAGGTGGAAGACTACCGCGCCATGGAGCGCATTCGCCAGCGTGTCGACGCCATCGTGCAGGACCCCATGACGGCGGCGATGCTGAAGCCCTGGTACCGCTTCCTGTGCAAGCGCCCCTGCTTCAACGATGACTACCTGCCAACCTTCAACCGACCGAACGTGACTCTGGTGGATGTTTCCCAGGCGAAAGGCATCGAGGCCATAACGCCGGCCGGCATCATTGCCAACGGAACGGAATTCGAGGTCGATTGCATCATCTACGCCAGCGGCTTCGAGACCACGACCGATCTGCGCCGCCGCTATGGTATCGATATCGTCGAAGGGCGCGGCGGGCTGTCGCTTTATGATCACTGGGGGCAAGGCTTCCGCACGCTGCATGGCATGTCGGTGCATAATTTTCCGGGCATGTTTTTCACCGGCTACCTGCAGGGCGGCGTCTCGGGCAGCATCACCCAGATGTACGACCAGCAGGCCAGACATATCGCCCATATCGTCGGCGAAGCCATGGCGCGCGGCGCCGCCATGGTTGAGCCCACACGCGAGGCCGAAGCGGCATGGGTCGATACGATCCGCGCCAACCTCGTATACGACAAACCGTTCTGGGAGAGCTGCACGCCAGGCTATAACAACAACGAAGGCATCGCGACCAACCGCTACACCATCTTCGGTGAGCCCTATGGTCCGGGTTTCTTCGCCTTCGACGATCTGCTGCGCCAATGGCGCGAGAAAGGCGATTTCGACGGGCTGCAGTTCTCGTCTCCGGCCGTGGCCCAGCCCGCCGCGCAAACCGTTTGATCGCATCATGGCCCGTCATTTTTTGGGGGCAAGGCCAATATCATTGGCGGGCTACGCCGCACACTGAATCCGGAGAGAAACCATGTCGTACACAACCGTTGACCTGACCCCGCGCATCGGCACCGAGGTCAGAACCGATCTGGCGACATTGACAAGCGGCACGATCGCCCGCGACCTCAGGGTATTGCTGGAAAAACGCGGCGTGCTGTTGTTCCGCGGCCTGAGGATCGCGGATGAGGATCAGATCAAATTCGCCAGCACCCTTGGCACCATCCGCCTGGAACACGGACTGCAGATCACAAAGATCACCCCGGATGTGGCCAAGAGCCCAATTTTCGCCGACTACACCAAAGGCACGTATTTTTTTCACATCGACGGCACCTACACCGACATGCCGGGCCTCGCCTCGATCCTGCATGCCCGCGCGGTGGCCCCGGCCGGCGGCCAGACCGAATTTGGCAACACCTACGCGATGTATGACGACCTGTCCGACGAGGAAAAAAATTATCTGGACGGGCTGGAGGTGATCCATTCGGCGGAAAAAATCCAGCGTCTCGCCAACCCCAACCCGACCCCGGCGCAGATCGCGGCCTGGGGCGAAGCGGTCAACCCGCCGAAGCGGCATCCGATGGTCTGGCATCATCGCAGCGGCCGCAAATCATTGATCCTGGCGCATACCATTAAATCGATCATTGGTCTGGACCAGGCCGCGAGCGATGCCCTGCTGGAGCGCCTGATGACCTGGGCGGAACGCCCGGAATACATCTACCGCCATGACTGGCAAGTCGGCGATTTGCTGATCTGGGACAATACCGGCACCATGCACAGGGTCGTGCCGTTCGACCTCAGCTGCGGCCGTGAGCTCGACCGCGTGACCCTGCTTGGCGAAGAGCCGATTACAGGACCGTTCCGATACCACGACCAGAGCAACGAAAAAACAGCAAAATACCTGCCATGAAACAGGCCATCGGCGCGCGGGATGCCAGGCTCCCACGTCGCGAAGATTTTTGCGCCGTTTTCAGAATATGGCCGTTTGACTGGGAAGAGGGGGAAGCAAAATGATCAAAATCATGTGGCTGCTGCGACGCAAGCCGGAAATAACCTTCGCGCAGTTCCAGGAGCATTACGAGCGGAGCCATTCACAACTGGGCAACATCCATTTCGGCCACCTGATCAAGCAATATCGCCGGAACTATAACGACCGGCGCGTATCGGAGACCACGCCGCCGGCGCTGGCCGCGCTGATGGCCCAGAAGGAATGGGACTATGACTGCATCACCGAATGGGAGCTGGAAGACGAAGCGGCCATGGCGGAAATCGTCAGGCTGCTAGCGGATCCCGTCATCGGCAAAGCCTTCTACGATGACGAGGAGCATTTTCTTGACCGCAGCTCGGTGCGTTATCTACGCTGCGACACGCACGATACCGGCGTGCTGATACGTAGCGGCGGCGGGTTGGAGGAATAAAATAATGCGGCGTCTTATGTGTGCTTTGGCGATCTGCGCGGTGGCGGTGCCGGCCTGGGCAGGACAGGTGATCGACACTCCTACCTTGAACTCGGCTGATAATTTCCGCGACCTTGCGGGCATATCCGCCGCCTATGGCGGCACGGGCCAGGCAGACCGGGCCGGGCTCAGGGCACTCAGGCCCGGTATGGTATACCGCTCCAACGTGCTGACGCTAAGCCCGGCGGATCAGGCCATACTGGTAAGGCTTGGGATTGCCGAGGATATCGATCTGCGTACACCTTATGAAACCAGGCACCAGCCGGATGTGCTTCCGCCGGGCGTCGCCTATGTGAACGTGAATATTTTCGCCGTTCAGAAGCTGCCAGCACCGGACATGGCCAGCGCCGCGACGGCCGACCAGCAGATGCAGACCTATTACCAGGGTTTTGTTACGAACCCCGTGGAGCGCCGGGAGATACGCATAGCGCTTCTGGATGTGGCGAATGCAGATAAGCCCGTCGTGTTTCATTGCAGCTCGGGCAAGGACCGGACCGGCTGGCTCGCGGCGATCTTGCAGAACATTGCAGGCGTCAAGCAGGACGTGATCATGCGGGATTATCTGGCGAGCAACCGCTATACGGAGCCCCATGTTGCAGCCATATTAGCACGGGTGCCGGCTGCGGAGCGCCCGGCGGTTGCCATGATGCTGAGCGTGAAGCCGCAATTCCTGGATGCCGCGTATCACGAAGTGCAGCAGAATTACGGCAGCATGCATGGTTATATAACGAAAGGACTCGGGCTCACGCCGACTGATATTGCACGGTTGCGGGCAAAGTTGGTGGCGGGATAAAGTGGACTAGCAAAGGGGGCGGCATAGCGCGTATGCTGCAGGGCGGGAGATTCGCCCGCCCGTACCATTTCGCATGAGGACTCGTGACCGCCATTATCGCAGATTCCGCCCCGCAGTTCGTGCCAGATCTGCTGGCAGGAGCGAAGGCATTGGCCTGCATGCCGCCGGGAAGCCGGCCACGCCGCGCAACGCGATTGCGCGATTCCCTGATGCTGACCCGAATGATGCCGGCCAAAATCATGCTGATCATCATCATGCTGGCCCTCGCGCCCGCTGGCCCGGCACTGGCGGCGCGGTTTGCCGGCGTTACCTTGCCGGATACCATGACCGCCAGCGGGACCACCCTCACGCTCAACGGCATCGGGCTACGTACCTTCTCGCTCCTTGGCATTCACATTTATGTCGCCGGCCTATACTTGCGGAAGCCGAGCCATGATGCCGGGGCCATTCTGGCTTCACCCGGCGTCAAGGTTCTGGTGCTGCATTTTGTCCATGACGTTTCCGCCGCCAAGGTCCGTGATACCTGGCGCAAGGGACTGCGCAGAAACTGCATCGCCCCTTGTTCGTTACGCCCAGATCTTCTGGTGCGTTTCCTGGCCTCGTTGCCGGGCGTGCATGCGGGCGAGACGGTGGAGCTTGTATTCACGAATACGGGCATGCACGCCTATTACGATGGTAAACTTGCCGGCGGCGTTGCCGACCCGCAATTTTCCCGCCTCATGCTTGCGGTGTTTCTGGGCCCGCGCACCAGCCTGCCGCGCCTGAAAACGGAGCTTCTTGGTCTGGCCGGTGGAAGCGCGGTCAATCCGGCGGTTGCGCCGGATTGAGGCGGGCTTGGTCGGGCAGGGGGCGAGTGCGGGCGGCGCAGCGACTGACGCAACGTGTTACCCTCCGGCACAGTGACATTCGCGGCGTTATCCGTTCAGTGCGGCCAAGGCCGCGATGAGCCGGTCCTGCGTGAAGGGCTTCTCGCAGCGCGGATGATTGCCATAAGGCATATCGAGCGCCCCGCCGCCATAACCTGTTGCGAATATGAAAGTAATGCCCTTATCGGTAAGGGCATCGGCGACCGGGTAGGATCTTTTGCCATGCAGATTGAGATCGACCACGGCATAGTCGATGGTTGCGGAATGTTCCTGAATATAGGCCACGGCCTCATCGACCGAGCTGATCTGAGCGATGATCGTGGCGCCGGCATCTTCAAGAAAATCCGTCACGATCTGGGCGATGAGATAATCATCCTCGACGATGAGAATCCGGCGGTTCTGCAATGCGGTCGTGCAGAATGTCATTCTAACCTCTCTTCCACCGGCCATATCCCGGATGCCGTGCGCAGATTTCACCGCGGATTTCACCACGGATTTCACAAGGAGCTCTCTCCGGAAACCGCCCGCCCGCATGCTGGCTTCGCGGCAACGCCAATATATGTAAGCTTCGCTTGAACATGATCAATCGGTCTGGTCTTCCCGCAGGCCGCCTGAATAGGGAGTACCCCATGACGACGCCGGATGATAGCACCACGCCTGCCGGAACCTGGCTCAGATCTGGCCGTTCGGAAATGACCACGGGGCAGAAATACGCATGCCTGGTCGCCGTATTGCTGCTGGTCCTGGCGGCCGTGTTTACATTGCGGGAATTCCTGCCGGCTTTAATCTGGACTGTCATATTTGGCATCGCGGTCTGGCCGCTCTTCCGCCGCCTGGCCCGGCGCTGGCCTCAACATCGGCGCGTTCTGCTGCCGGGGGTGTTCATTCTCGCCATCGTCGTCGTGTTCGTCCTGCCGCTTGCCATCATTGCTTTGCCATTGGCTAATGACGCACAGGCGGCGGCGCAATGGTGGCAGCAGGTCCGCCAATCCGGAATTGCACCGCCGCAATTTCTGGCACGCCTGCCCCACAGCGCGGAGCTTGTCGGGCTGTGGGACCGTGAGCTCGGCCAGCCGCAGCAGATTTCCGTGCTGACCAAGGGCGCCATGCATGGCGCCGGCGCCCATGTGGCAAGCATGATCGGCCAGCAAACGGTGCATCGTGTGGTATTATTCGGCTTCATGCTGCTCGGCCTGTTCTTTTTCCTGCGTGATGGCGACAGTGTGATCGACCAGCTCAAGGTCGGCAGCCGGCGCGCCTTTGGCAGTGCCGGCGAGGATATCGGGCAGCAGATCGTAAGCTCCGTCCACGGCACGGTGAACGGGCTGGTGCTGGTGGGGTTAGGGGAGGGGCTGTTGCTGGGGCTGGTATATTTCGCGGTTGGTGGGCCGAATCCGACGCTTTTTGGCTTCATAGCGGCGATCCTCGCCATGGTGCCGTTTGGCGCGGCCTTCGCGGTGGCCGGCGCGGCTTTGGCGCTGCTGGCACAGGACAGCTTCATCGCCGCGATCATCATCGTGGTGTTCGGCATGATCGTCACCTTCGTGGCGGACCATTTCGTCCGGCCGGTGCTCATCGGTGGCGCCACGCGCCTGCCGTTCATCTGGGTGCTGCTCGGCATATTGGGTGGTGTGTCGGCCTGGGGCCTGGCGGGTTTATTTGTCGGCCCGGCCGTTATGGCGGCACTTATTCTCGTCTGGCGTGAATGGATAGGCGCCGAGCGCGGCCCGATCAATCCCAACGCCTCCGAGATCATCGACGCGCTTGGTGGGCCGGGTGAGGTCGAATGAAACCGTGTGCCGACCGATGGCCGAGCCATGTGGCGCAAGAAAGTGGCTGAGGTGGTCATGGCGACCGTGCAACCCTCAATCACGCTTGAATACGCATAAAGCGAAACCATTCCGCAGCGGCAGGCTCACAGAGCCGAAGGATGACGCGCCGGTTATGCGCGGGATGTGGCAAACCGGCGCCACATCCGGCTTAACGCCGGGAGAGAAAGCCCAATGCGAAAAATGTGCTGGCGACAATCGCCAAAGCGGTTAGCGGGCTGCCGGTAATATTGTCGCGCAACTCATCGGCGGCGTCACCGAAGGTGGACTGCGCCTTGCCCGTGGCCTGATTCCATTTTCCCTTGGCCTGGGTGGCTGCATCGCCGGTCAGTCCACCCACGGCATCCTGTATTTTACCGCCAATATCGCGAGCTCTGCCTTCGAACTGATTTTCGTCAACCATTGCAATCTCCTTCATGTTCGCAGACTCGAGATGTAGGGTTG
>JAKBAV010000094.1 GCA_021826225.1 Pseudomonadota bacterium
CGCAGCGCGCGGCCACGCTCAGGCCGAGGGCGAGCAGCTCCTTGGTCTTTTTGTCCAGCGCGGTGCCGCCGAGCGCGCCCTGGGCCAGCGCGGTGAAGCCCTTCATCACCTCCGGCGCGCCCTGGCGCAGCGTCTTGAGCCCGCCATTCATGTTGGTGATCAGATCCTGCCAGTCCTGCATCATGATATTGTCTCCTGGATTATTTCGATATGGGCCGGCCATCGTCACGCAGCACGATGTAGACGGCGGGGATGACAAGCACGGTGAGCAAGGTGGATGAGGCGAGGCCGAACAGCAGGGAGGTGGCGAGGCCCTGGAAGATCGGGTCCGAGAGGATGGTCGCGGCCGAGATCATGGCGGCGAGCGCCGTGAGCAGGATCGGCTTGATGCGGATGGCCCCGGCTTCGAGCAGCACGTCGCGCAGCGGGCGGTCAGGGCTCTGGCGATGACGGATGAAATCGACCAGCAATATCGAATTGCGCACGATGATGCCGGCAAGGGCGATGAAGCCGATCATCGAGGTGGCGGTGAAGTCCGCGCCCAGCAGCCAATGGCCGAGCATGATGCCGATGAGCGTGAGCGGGATGGGCAGGAGGACCACGAGCGGCAGCTTGAAGCTGCCGAACTGCGCCACCACCAGCACGTAGATGCCCAGTATGGCGACGCCGAAGGCCAGCCCCATATCGCGGAAGGTGACATAGGTGATCTGCCATTCGCCGTCCCACAGCAAGGAGGGCGTGGCTTCGTTTGTGGGCTGGCTGAACAGGCGGATCGCGGGCCGCGGCAGCGTGCCCCAATCCGCCTTGGCGATGGCATGGTCCACCGCGAGCATGCCATAGATCGGGGCCTCGAATTTACCGGCCATTTCACCCGTGACCATATCGGCGAAATGCCCGTCGCGGCGGTAGATGGCGGGCGAGCCCTTGACCTCACGGGCGGTGACGAGCTGGCCGAGCTCCACCACGTTGCGCGCGCCGGGCAGCACATTGGCCGGCACCGGGGTGGAGGCGATGGCATCGTTCCAGGCGAGGCCCGATTTGGGCAGGCCGATGGCGATCTCGATCGGCGGGCGGTCGGCGCCGCGATAGGAATAGCCGATGCCCTGGCCCTGGAAGAGATCCTTGATCGTTGTGTTCACATCGGATTGCTGCACGCCGAAATATTCCAGCTCATCCTGGTTGACCGTGAGCTGCAATTGCGGCGGCGGCAGGCCGAAGCTGTTATCGACATCGACGATGAAGGGGATGGATTTGAAGATCGCCTCGACGCGCCGCGCCTCGGCACGGCGCAGCTCCGGCGTGGGACCGTAGATTTCCGCGAGCAGGGAGGCGATGACCGGCGGCCCGGGCGGCACTTCCACCACCTTGATCACGCCGCCGGGGGGTAAAGTGATGGCGGCATCGAGGCGGCGGCGCAGATCGACGGCGATGGCATGGCTCTGGCGCGAACGATCGTCCTTGTTGACCAGGTCGATATGCAGCTCGCCCAGCTCCGGCGTGTTCCGGGTGTAGTAATGCCGCACCAGCCCGTTGAAGTCGAACGGCGCCGCGGTGCCGGCATAGAGCTGCATCGCGGTGACTTCGGGCAGTTGCCCGGTGATGCGCGCGGCCTGCATGAGCGTGCGCTCGGTATCTTCGAGCGAGGCACCGGGCGGCAGGTTGAGGACGATGTCGAGCTCCGATTTGTTATCGAACGGCAGCAGCTTGACCTTGACGAGATCGAAATAGAACAGCGAGCAGGCGAGGATGGTGGCGGCCCCGGTGATGAGGAGAAAGCGCAATGCGACCTTGCGGCTGCGCAGCAGCGGGGTGGCCAGGCGGATGTAGAGCCGCCCCAGCCGGTCCGGCCCGGCGCCATGCGCGCCTCCCTGCACGGCATGACCGGCAGGTGTGGGGCGGCGCGCGAATTTCAGCATCATCCAGGGCGCGATGATCATGGCGACGAAGAAGGAGAACACCATGGCGGCGGAGGCGACGGCCGGGATCGGCGACATATAGGGGCCCATCAGCCCGGACACGAACAGCATCGGCAGCAGCGCCGTGACCACGGTGAGCGTTGCCACGATGGTCGGGTTGCCGACCTCCGCCACGGCTTCGATGGCGGCCTGCATGCGGGTCCGGCCGTCATTCATCGCCCAATGGCGGGTGATGCTCTCGACCACGACGATCGCATCATCGACCAATATGCCGATGGAGAAGATGAGCGCGAACAGCGAGATGCGGTTGATGGTGTAGCCCATCATTTCAGCGGCGAAGAGGGTGAGCAGGATGGTGGTGGGGATGACCACCGCCGTGACCCCGGCCTCGCGCCAGCCCAGCGAAAAGCCGATCAGCAGCACGATGGAAATGGTCGCGAGCGCCAGATGGAACAGCAGCTCATTGGCCTTCTGCGTCGCGGTCTGGCCGTAATCACGCGTCACCTGCACGGCAATGTCGCCGGGGATGAGCTGGCCCTGCAGGGTTTTCACCTGTGCCAGCACGGCCCTGGCGACATTGACGGCATTGCTGCCGGCAACCTTGGCGATGGCGAGGGTGACGGCGGGGCTCTGCGCCCAGCCTTTGCCCTGGCGTGTGAGCGCGAAAACGCGGTGCTCATCCGGTGCCGGACCGAACACGACATGCGCCACATCGCGCACATAGACCGGGCGGTTATCGCGCGTGGTGACCAGCAACAGGCCGATATCTGGAACGCCGGACAGGGTGTTGCCCGCCTGCACGCCCATCATTTCGCCATCGCCGCGCACGGTACCGGCTGAAAACGTCTCGTTGGCCTCCTGCACGCGGGCAACGAGCTGCTGCAGCGTGACGCCGTACAGCATCAGCTTTTCCGGATCCGGCTCGATGCGGATTTGTTCGGGGTCGGCGCCGGCGATGTAGGTGAGGCCGACATTGGGGGTTTTTATCAGCTCGCCCTGAAGTTTCTGCGCGAGCTCGGTCAGCCCCGCGGCATCCCAGCGCGCCGCGGCATCGGGCTTCGGGGTGAGGGTGAGGGTGAGGATGGCGACGTCATCGATACCGCGGCCGACGATGAGCGGCGCGGGGATGCCGATGGGGATGCGGTTGATATTGTCGTGAATCTTGTCGTTGACCAGCAGCACCGCCTTGTCCTCGTTGGTGCCGACGACGAAGCGGGCGGTGACGATCACATGGTTATCGACCGTGGTGGAGTAGATGTGTTCCACGCCCGGAATGGCGCGCAGGATGATTTCGAGCGGCTTGGTGACGAGCTCGACGCCGTCGGCGGCCTTCAGCCCGTCCGTGTTCACCATCACATCCACCATGGGGACGTGAATTTGCGGATCTTCCTCACGCGGGATGGTGGCCAGCGCCAGCAACCCGGCCATCAGCGCGGCGATGAGAAAAAGTGGCGTGAGCGGCGAGCGGATGAACCGGCTGGTCAGCGCGCCCGATATGCCGAGTTTCATGGCGCGCTGCCGGGTGGGAGCAGCACATCGCCGGCGCGCAGGCCGGACAGAATTTCAATCCCGCCCGGCAGGTTGGGCGTCGGGGCGGGCGCGCCGCGCTGGACCGGCACGGCGATGGCCTGGCCATCCTTGCCCTTCACATCGGCATAATCCAGGCCGAAGCGCGTATCGATAAAGCTCGACGGAATGATGATGGCGGCCCGCGACCCGGCATAGACCCAGACCTGCACGCGCTGGCCGACAAAATAGCTGCCGGTATTCGGGGCGGTGGCATCGGCCTCCACCCGGCCATTGGCGATGGTCGGGTAGACCAGGGTTATTTTCCCGAATTGCGGCGTATCGTTGCCATCGTCGAGCCGGATCGGGTCGCCGGCATGCAGATTTATGGCATGGCGTTCAGGAATATCGAGGCGCAACACAAAATTCTCTTCGGCGATGGTCGCCACCGGATCACCCGGCAACACGACCGTGCCTTCAGTCACCGGGGTGGTGAGAACGCGGCCGGAAATGGGGGCGAGCACGGCGCCTTCGCCGATCTGCTGCGCGAGGGCGGCGCGGGCGGCGATTTTGGCGTTCAGCGTGGCGTTGGCAACATTGACTCCGGTTTTGGCCGTGTCGAACACCGCGCGCGATACGGCGCCTGAACTGACCAGCGTCCGGGCCCGGGAAAAATCGATCTTGGCCTGGGCGGCCTGGGCCCGGGCGGCGGCGATATCGGCATCCGAGGCGGCCAGCTGCTGCGCCATGGCCGGGTCGGCCACCATGGCGATCTGCTGCCCGGCTTCAACCCGGTCGCCATCCTGCACGAGAAACGAGATGAGGGTGCCGCCGATGCGCGCCCGCGCCGGCACGACATGCGCGGCCTCGACCGTGGCGAACACCGCCTTCTGGTCGGCTATGCTTTGCGCCGCCACGGTGAAGGAAGAGGCGGGCTGGGCGGCCGGCTGGGCCTGGGCGGTACCGGCGAGCAATCCCAGGATGAGCGCGGCGCGAAGCAACGGCATGACAATGACTTTCAGTTCAACCGCGGGTGACGGGCAGGCCGGCAGACATCCAGGCCGAGAGCCCGCCGTCAAGATGCCCGGCGACTGGCACGCCGGCCTTGGCGCATAAATCGGCCGCCATGCGGGAGCGTTTGCCGCCAGCGCAATGCAAGATGACCTGGCCTGCCGGCAGTGAAGCGGGGTCGAAGCGCGAGAGCGGGTGCAGCACCGCGCCCTCGATACGCGCGCTTTGATGCTCGGCGGGCTCGCGCACATCAACCAGCACGACCTCCTTGCGGGCCAGCGCCGCCTGCAGCGCGGCGGGAGATACGTCGTGCAGTTCCGATTTGTTGCGGCCGAAGATATTCATGATATTATCCTTCAGGATTTGGGTTCGCAGATGCCAGCCTGGGCCGGGGCGCAGAAGAGTTCGAAAAGCGTTTCGAGAATGCGGCGGGCCGGATGGCTCGCTATGCCGTAGAAAATCGTCTGCGCCTCGCGCCGCGCGGCCACCAGCCCCTCGCGCCGCAGCAGAGCGAGATGCTGCGAGACCGTGGAACTGCGCAGGTCCAGAAACGCCGCCAGCTCGCCGACGGAACGCTCGCCTTCGAGCAACTGGCAAAGAATCATCAACCTGTGCGGGTTGGAGAGTGACTTCAGCAGATCGCCCGCCTGGTTGGCCGCGCCCTGCATGAGTTCAGGCTGTATTTTCATACTTGCGTATATACGAATATTCGATTATTAAAGCAACCGCAAAATGAAGGACCACGAAAATGGCGGAGATCGTCGTGCTTGGCGCCGGGCTTGGGGGGACGCTGATGGCCTATGAGCTGTCCGGGCAGATCCGCCCGGAGGATCATGTCACCATCATCGGGTCCTCGCCCTCCTATCAGTTCTACCCGTCGAATCCATGGGTGGCGGTCGGCTGGCGCAAGCGCCAGGATATCGAGGTCGATCTGACGAAAGTGATGGAAAGGAAGAACATCCGCTTCATCACCACGGGCGCGAAACGGGTGAAGCCGGGCGAGAACCAGGTGGAGCTGAATGACGGCGCGGTGCTGGCCTATGATTATCTGATCATCGCCACCGGGCCGGAGCTTGGCTTCGATGAAATTCCCGGTCTCGGGCCGCAGGCCCATACCCAGTCCATCTGCGAGACCGGCCATGCCGAGCAGGCCTTTGCCGCTTTCGAGAGATTCTGCGAGAATCCCGGCCCGGTGGTGATCGGCGCGGTGCAGGGCGTGTCATGCTTCGGGCCGGCCTATGAATTCGCCTTCATCCTCGACAAGGAGCTGCGCAAACGCAAGCTCCGCCACAAGGTGCCGATGACCTTCGTGACGCCTGAGCCGTATATCGGGCATCTCGGCCTGGATGGCGTGGGGGATACGAAAGGGCTGATGGAGAGCGCGCTGCGTAACCGCCATATCAAATGGATAACGAATGCCCGGGTTAAGGAAATAACCCCGGGGCGGATGCAGGTGGAGGAGCTGAACGAGGATGCCAGCCTGAAGGCCACGCATGATCTGGCTTTCGATTATTCCATGATGATGCCGCCATTCCGTGGCGTGAAGGCGGTATCCGGCATTGAAGGGCTGACCAATCCGCGCGGCTTCATCCTGGCTGATGCGTATCAGCGCAACCCGGCCTTTCCCAATGTGTTTTCCATCGGCGTTTGCGTTGCCATTCCGCCGGTGGGTAAAACCCCGGTGCCGGTGGGCGTGCCGAAAACAGGTTTCATGATCGAATCGATGGTGACGGCCACGGCGCATAATCTCGGCGCCATGCTGCGCGGTGGCGAGGCGAGCATAAGGCCAAGCTGGAATGCCATCTGCCTGGCGGATTTCGGCGATGGCGGCGTTGCCTTCGTGGCCCAGCCGCAAATTCCGCCGCGCAACGCCAACTGGGCGGTGCAGGGCAAATGGGTGCATCTCGCCAAAATCGGGTTCGAGAAATATTTCTTGCGCAAGATCAAGGCCGGGAAGAGCGAGCCGTTTTACGAGCATTACCTGCTGAAGCAGCTCGGCATCCATAAATTCGCGGATGATGCGCGTCACGCGGGGAAGTCGGGCGGCGCTTAGTTGGAGGCTGAAATGACGATCGACAAGGCTGTACTTTCCTTCGCCGGCTTCATGGTGCTGCTGAGTGCCGTGCTGGTGCTGCTGGTTTCAAAATGGTGGCTGCTGCTCACTGTCTTCATCGGGGCGAATCTGTTGCAGACGGGCTTCACCGGCCTGTGTCCGGCGGCCTGGATGTTCAGGAAACTGGGGCTGAAGCCGGGCTGCGCGTTCAACTGAGGGCTTGCCGCCTCACGCCGCCATTTCGGCGAAGGCTTCCAGCATGGCCTGCTTGGCACTCTGCGCCGCGGGAAACCCGGCATAGGGCATGGCCGTGTAGAAAATTTCCTCGAGTTCGGTGCGGGACAGGCCGTTCTTCATGCCCATTTTGGTATGATATTTGATCTCGTCATGCTGGCGCAAGGCGATGAGCATGCCCAGCGCCACGCAACTGCGTAGTTTGCGTTCGAGTCCAGGGCGGGTCCAGACCGCGCCGAAGGTGAAGTCGAGCGTCCAGCGGGACTGCTCCACGCCAAAAGCGCCGCCAGTCTCTATCTGGCGCTGAATGCCCGAAGCGAGCTCTGGACCATAAATCTCGCGGAACAGCTCAAGGCCTTTTTCGTAGTTGCTGTCAGTCATGTGAACGGCTCTCCTCGACAGACATGTTCATGATTCCGCAGCCGGGCGCGGGCTCGGCCGGCCGAAATCGCCCTGCGCGAACGCCGCGATCTTGCTCCTGATGAAGCCATCCGGGTCGGCACCGTGCCGGGCGAGTATGTCCCATGCTTCCTCATGGGTGGGGATGAGAATCCGCCCCGCCTCCATCCCGTCGGCCAGGGTCGTGGCGACATCTTCCACGGATTTGATTTCAAGCATGGCGCCCGGCCCCCGCATCGCGGCGCCGGCCGACCAGGTTTTCATGCCGGCCATCACATTGGTCCGGACCGGGCCGGGGCACAGGCAACTCACACGGATGCCCTGGGGCTCGAGGTCGAGTGCCAGGGATTCCGAAAGCGCGACCACGGCCGCCTTCGCCGCGACATAGGGCATGCGGGTGGTGGCGAACGGATACAGACCGGCAAAGGAAGCGGTGTTGACGATGAAGCCCGACCCGCGTGCCAGCATCTTCGGCAGGAACACGGCATTGCTGCGCACCACAGGCATGAGGTTGAGGTCGATGATGCGCTGCCATTCGGAAATGGGGATGTCTTGCGGATTGCCATGGAGGATGCCGCCAACATTGTTCATGACGATATCGACCGCGCCATAGGCAATTTCAGCCGCGACCGCGGCCTCGCGCACCGCGGCATCGCTGGTGACATCGCAGCGCAAGGCCACCGCCTCGCCGCCGGCGGACCGGATGAGAGTTGCGGTTTCCTCCGCTCCGGCGCGGTCGATATCGGCAATGACGAGGCGCGCGCCCCGGCGGGCGAATTCCTGGGCGACGGCACGCCCGATGCCCAGGGCCGCGCCATAGATCAGCGCGGTCTTGCCTGTGAAAACTGTATTGCTCGTCATGGTCCTGGCGCTCCGATTATTTGCGGGTGATCGGTTTTGGGTCTTATAAAGGTATCTCTAATAGAACATCAATATGTTTTTTTGATAAATTTTTGATATAAAATATCTTTATGAGTATGGGCGGCGGCCCCGGCCTGTGGTTAGTGAATGCCATGAGCGCCGCCCGATCCCACTCCGCCATCGAGCTTGCCACGGCTCGCCTGCGCGCCGCCGTGCTCGCCCTGCCGGACGGGGCGTTGCTGGGCGGCGAGGAGGTGCTGCAACGGCAATTGGGCATCTCGCGGCCGACGCTGCGCCAAGCCGCCCGGGTGCTCGAACGGGAAGGACTGCTGC
>JAKBAV010000095.1 GCA_021826225.1 Pseudomonadota bacterium
GGCGCGGGGCCCATGGGGTGCGCGCCGGCTGGCGTGTGGCGATGTATCTGCTCATCACCGTGGCGCTGGTATTTCTCTGCGCGGTGCTCATTCCGCGCGGCTTCCTGCTCCGGCTTGCCCCGGGCGGCCGACTCACACCCGGCTTTGTCACGCTGAACGAATTGTTGCTGCTGCTTCCGGTCGGGGCGGCAAGCTGCATCATGACCCGCCTGGAAGGCCGGCCGTTTCATTCCATCGGGTTGGGTGGGGCTCGGAAATTCACATGGTTGATGCGCGGCATCGCGGCCGGGCTGCTCCTGCTCGCCGTTATCACGATGCTGGTCTATGCCACCGGCCATGCCCGAATCATCTGGGGCGGGCTCGGCCCCGGCGGCGTTATCGGCTTTGGCATTGCCTGGGCCGCCGCCAGCCTGCTCACCGGCCTGGCCGAGGAGCTGGCTTTGCGCGGCTACCTGCTGCAGGCCCTCACGCGCGGCCTTGGCTTCTGGCCGGCGCTCATCCTCACCACCTTGCTGTTCGGCATTCTGCATACCGGCAATGCGGGCGAGAGCGTCATCGGGATTATCAGCACGATGGGCGGCGGTGCGATTCTGGCGCTGGGCGTGCGCGGCAGCGGCGCGCTCTGGTGGTCCATCGGCCTGCATGGCGCGTGGGATTATTCCGAGAATTTTCTTTCAGGCGCGCCGGATAGCGGCCAGATTTGCGCTGGCACGCTGTTGCGCACCACCCCGCTCGGTGCCCCGGCTTTATCAGGCGGTGTCACCGGCCCGGAAGGCAGCCTGCTTGCTCTGGCGGTGCTCGCGGTGACCCTTGCCCTGGCCTGGCGTCGTTTTGTCCCGGGCAAAATTTGATCTGGATCAAACCGCCCCCCGGCATATTGGTTAAACCGATTTTTATGACATCGTTGAACAAAATCGCGGATTTCCGGCGTCCCATCGCGATAAACTTGGCCAATCGCCCGACCGCGGCGCATTGCGAGGATTGCGGCGCCCGCCATACCGGGCTGTGCGAGGTGCTGGCCGATGATGAACTGGCCTTCCTCGCCCGCATCGCCCAGCGCATTGCCCTGCCCGCCGGCGCCCTGATCATGGAAGAAGGCGAGCCCGCCTTGCATTTTTATAACGTCAATGCGGGTTTCATCCGTCTGTTCAAGGCCCTGCCGGATGGCCGCCGGCAGATCACCGGCTTCGCCGGGCCCGGGCATTTTATCGGCCTCGCCGCCACGGCGCAGAACGTGGTCTCGGCCGAGGCCATGGAACCCGTGAAGCTCTGCCGCTTCTCCCGCGTCACCATGCGCGATGTGTTCGCAGAACTTCCCCAGCTTGAGCGCAAGCTGCTCGATGTAGCGATGCACGAACTGGTGCTCGGCCAGCAGCAGATGCTGCTGCTCGGGCGTAAGACGGCGCTGGAGCGTCTCGCCAGCTTCCTGCTCGCCTGGGCCGAACGCCAGGAAATATGTGCCCCGGGCGTGCTCCCCAGGCCGCATAGCGTGCTGGCCCTGCCGCTCTCGCGCACGGATCTCGCGGATTATCTCGGCCTCACCATTGAAACCGTCTCGCGCTCGCTCTCCACCCTGCGGCGCGACGGGCTGATCGATATTCCCAACATCCATGAGATCATTCTGCTCCGCCCCCAGGCTCTCGCGGGCCTCGCCGAAGCGGCGGTCTGATGGGGTTTGAAGCGGCGGTCTGAATGGTTGTCCGCGCGGTTTGACCTTCATCAAGGCAAGGCTCAGGATCAGGCGCAAACTACGTACCCTAACGCCAACAGGGTCCAAGAGGAGTCCGCCATGAAAACCGCCGAGCTGATGAATCGCAACAGCCTATCCGTCCTGCCCGCCACTCTGGTGACCGATGCCGCGCGCATCATGCTGGCCCACCGGGTCAGCGGCCTGCCGGTGCTGGACGAGCAGGGCCGTCTCGTCGGCATCGTCACCGAGGGCGATCTGATCCGCCGCGCCGAGATCGGCACGGATGGTGCCCAGGCCGGCTGGCTCAAATCCCTGCTGATGCCCTCCGCCGTGGCCGCCGAATATGTCCACACCCATGCCCGCCATGTTTCCGGCGTGATGACACATAACCCGGTTTTCGTGACCCCGGAAACCGGGCTGGAAGAGGTCGCCCAGCTTATGCAGCGCAAGCATATCAAGCGTTTGCCGGTCATGGAGCATGGCAAGCTCGTCGGCATCATCAGCCGCTCCGACCTGCTCCGCGTGCTCGCCCGCAAGCTGCTCAACACCCCGGCGGAATCCTCGGACGAGTCGATTGCCAACTACATCAAAAGCGAGATCAGCCACGCCAATTGGGCGCCGAAATCGGGCCTGCGCATCAAGGTCGCCAACAAGATCGTGCAGCTCGACGGCACCGTGTTCTCGGATGAGGAGCGCCAGGCGGTCATCTGCATCGCCGAGAACGCGCCGGGCGTGAAGGAGGTGCAGGATAATCTGATCTTCGTCGATCCCGGCTCGGGCCTCGCTTTCCCCGCGGGCGGTTGAGCATGAGCACGGATGCCGTTCTCCTGGTCTGCATGGGCGTCGTTTTATTCACGCTGCTGGCGCTGGAGGGCGAGAGGCGCTTCGCCGGGCGGGCGCGTATTCCCATCCATTGGGGGTTCGACATGCGCCCCAATGGCGCCGCGCCGCGCCGCATCGGTCTGGCGATTTTTCCGGTCCTGGGCAGCACCGTGCTGCTCGTTTTGGGGTTGCACGGCGCGCCGGTCTTCATCCTGGCCGCCGCTCTGCTCTCTCTCGCGACGCTCAACTGCCTGTATTTCCGCGCCGTCGCCCGCGCGCCGGCCACGCCCTGAAGGCTTATACGTGACGGCCATGCGGCGGATAATGCCATGACGGCGCTTGCCTGCGCCGCCCGCTCTCCTTAGAGGACGGATAAATCCAGGAGCCAGGAAATAAATGACGGATGCGACATTGGATGTGGTGATCATCGGCGGCAGCCATGGCGGCAGCGAGGCCGCGTTCCGCCTGCGCCAGGGTGGCTTTGCCGGCAGCATCGCGCTGCTCTCCGCCGAGCCCTATCTGCCGTATCATCGCCCGCCGCTTTCCAAGGCCTTCCTGGCCGGCGAGGTCACGGTCGAGTCGCTGCTCCTGCGCGGCCAGGCCTCTTATGAAAAGGCCAATATCGCCTGGCACCCTTCCACCACCGTCACCGCGATTGACCGTGTGGACCGCCGCCTCGCTCTGGCCGATGGCAGCCACCTGACCTATGGCAAGCTGATCCTGGCCACTGGCGGCCGGCCGCGCGTGCTGCCGCTGCCCGGTGCCGAGCTGGGCGGGCTGCATGTGATGCGCGCCATCGCCGATGTCGATAAACTCCGCCCGGATTTCGTCGCGGGCAAACGCCTCGTCATCGTCGGCGCAGGCTATATCGGGCTGGAAGTGGCGGCGGTCGCCATCAAGACCGGGCTCGATGTCGAAATCGTCGAATTCGCGCCGCGCGCGCTGGCGCGTGTCGCCGGGCCGGAGCTTTCAGCCTTCTATGAGGGGGTGCACGGCAAGGCCGGTGTTAAATTTCGCTTCAATACCGGCGTTGAGGGCTTTGTGCCCGCCGCGCATGATGGCAGCCATGTCGGCGCTGTGCGCTGCTCCGGCGGCATCGAGCTGCCGGCCGATCTCGTGCTGGTCGCCGCCGGGCTGGTGCCCAATGTCGAGCTGGCGCAGGCCGCCGGGCTCGCCATGGGCAATGGCATCGTGGTGGATGAGCTGTGCCAGACCTCCGACCCCGATATCCTTGCCATCGGCGATTGCGTGGAATTTCCGCTCCCCTATGCCGGGCGGCGGGTGCGCCTTGAATCCGTGCCCAACGCGCTGGAGATGGCCCGGGTCGCGGCTTCCGTCATCAACGGTAACCCGAGTCCGTATA
Organism: Pseudomonadota bacterium; assembly: GCA_021826225.1. Classification (GTDB taxonomy): domain Bacteria; phylum Pseudomonadota; class Alphaproteobacteria; order Acetobacterales; family Acetobacteraceae; genus Acidocella. The sequence continues at coordinate 3,876 of JAKBAV010000095.1, forward strand.
ATGCCGTGCCGTGGTTCTGGTCGGACCAGTATAATTATAAGCTGCAATCGGTGGGGTTGAGCCAGGGCTATGACATCGCCGTGCCGCGTCCCGGCCGTACAGCGGAAAGCTTCATCGTGTTCTACCTCAAGGATAACCATGTCCTGGCGGCGGATTGCGTGAACGCCGTTGCCGAGTTCAACACCGCGAAAAAGCTCGTTGCCGAGAAAATCGCGGTCGATGCCGCGGCGCTGGCCGATCCGGCGGTGGATTTGAAGACGCTGTTGCCTGCGAAGGCGGCTTAGCCTCCGGGCGTCTGGGCCGATGGCTGTACCGGCGGCTGGGGTTTCCAGGCCGCCGCCAGGGCCTCGCCCTGGGCGATCTGCGCCGGTTTCATGCCGGCTTGCAGGGCTTTGATTTTTTCATCGATTCTGATTTTCAGCAGCAGGTCTGTAGCGTTTTTCCGCGCCAGCAGCATCCACATCTCCGCCCGCACCGGATCGGGCGCGGCACCCTGGCTTGCCTGTGCGAGCAGGCCAAGATCAAGCTGCGCCGTCGGGTCATTCCGGTCCGCCGCCATGGTGAACCATTTGGCGGCCGCGACATCGTCGCGCGGCACACCTTCGGCATTGTCGTACATTCCGCCGACATTGACCTGCGCTTCGGCCAAGCCGGCCTGCGCCGCGCCTTTATACAGCGTCATCGCCGCGGTGAAATTCCGCGGCATGCATATGCCATGCTCATAAAACACGCCAAAATTATAAATACTCTGGACATCGCCCTGTTTCGCCGAAAGCGCGAACCAGTGCAGCGCCTGGCCGCAATCCTGCGGCTCGCCATGGCCGGTGAGGTACATGCCGCCGAGTAGGCCTTGCGCCTGGGCATTTCCGGCATTCGCGGCGGTAATGGCATCCTGCGCCGCCGTCGCGTAATCGCCCCTGTCCTGTGCGGCATAGGCGGCCTTCACCAGATCGGCGTCGGTGGTGTAATCCCCGAAGAGCAGCGGCGCCGTTTGAGCCATGGCGGGCTGGGTAATCAGGATGGAAAAAGCGGTGATCGCAAGATATTTCATCTTTTTCTCCCTGGCGTCTGCGCGATATTATTCCGACGCCGCGCGCAGCGCCAACCCGGCGCCGAGCGGTGCTAATGGCAAGGCGGCTGCCAGTATCGCCCCCAGCATGTAGAATGCCGCCGCCGGATGTGCGCTCCCCGCCACCGAGGCGCCAAAAATCAGCGCCGGGATCATCAGCGGCAAGGTGATTACCGGCATAAGCACCGAGGCGCGGCGCGCGCCCAGCGTGACCGCGGCGGAAAACGTGCCGAGGAGCGAAAAGATCATGGTGCCCGGCACCAGGCTGGCCAGGAGCGCGTTTATCTGTCCCCCCGGCAGGCGCAGCATTACCGCCAGCACCGGGGCTATGAGCAGCAGCGGCAAGCCGGTGGTCAGCCAATGCGTTAGGGCCTTGGCGAAGGCGATTTCATAGGCGGGCAGGCCGGAGAGCAGCAGCACATCCAGCGTGCCATCCTCGAAATCCGGCGCGAACACCCGGTCCAGCGGCAGCAGCGCCGCGAGCAGGGCGCAGACCCACACCACCCCCGCCGCCAGCCGTGCCAGCAGCCCGGGCGCCGGCCCCACCGCGAAGGCGAACAGGCTGCCCGCGATGATGAAGAACACCAGTGCCGCCGCGCTATCCGCGCCCTGCCGGAGCGATAGTTTCAGGTCCTGCGCGATCAGCGCCCTCACAGCGCCAACTCCTGTGCATCCGGGGCATCCAGCGGGGTATGGGTGCTCGCCACGATCATGCCGCCGCCGGCCCGGTGCGCCGCGCAGATTTCGGCGAAGCGCGCCACGGAGGCGGCATCGAGCCCGGTTGTCGGTTCATCGAGCAGCCATAACACGCGCCCGGAAGCCGTCACGCGGGCAAGCGCCAGGCGCCGCTTCTGCCCGGCCGAGAGCAGCCGCACCGGCAGATCGGCGAATTTCTCCAGCCCGACACGCGCCAGCGCCGCCACCGGCACATGCTCGGCCGCCCGCAAGGCCGGCTTCACGGCATCGAGATGCCCGAGCCATGCCACGCGCGCGGCATGGGTGCAGAAATCCGCCAGGGCAGGGGCGCCGTCCCATAACAGTGCACCGCCCGCCAGGGGGGTCAGCCCGGCGAGTGTGCGGAGCAAGGTGGATTTGCCCGCGCCATTGGCGCCGCGCAGGAGCAGAAACCCGCCCGGATTAAGCGCAAAGGAAATTCCGTTAAGCACCAGCCGCTCGCCACGGAATACCGCAAGATTTTGAGCTGTGAGCAGGTGCAAAAATCCTTGATGACGTAATAGACTAGGCCGCCCGCCTATGGTTTAAGCCGGGCGAAATCGCAAGCGGCAACATGCAGAAAGGTTTTGCCCCATGACAGCCATCGGTCACGATAGCCTGAAAACCGAAAAAACCCTCACCGTTGATGGGAAAACCTATAAGTATTTCTCCCTCGCCGCGGCCGCCGCGCAACTGGGCGATATTTCCCGCCTGCCGAAAACCCTCAAAATCCTGCTCGAAAACGTGCTCCGTTTTGAAAATGGCGGCAGCTACACGGTCAACGATGCCAAATCGATTATCGCCTGGCTGGAAAAAGCTTCCTCCACCCTGGAAGTCCCGTTCAAGCCCGCCCGCATCCTGATGCAGGATTTCACAGGTGTTCCGGGTGTGGTGGACCTCGCCGCGATGCGCGACGGTATTTCGCGCCTTGGCGGCTCGCCGGACAAGGTCAATCCCTTAATTCCCGTGGACCTCGTGATCGACCATTCCGTGATGATGGATTTCACCGGCACCGCCGACAGCCATAAAAAGAACCTGGAGATGGAATTCGATCGCAATGGCGAGCGTTACCGTTTCCTGCGCTGGGGCCAGGAGGCGTTTGATAATTTCCGCGTCGTGCCGCCCGATACCGGCATTTGCCATCAGGTGAACCTCGAATATCTGGCGCAGGTCGCCTGGACCTCCGAGAATAATGGCGCCACCTATGTGTATCCGGACACGCTGTACGGCACGGACAGCCACACCACCATGGTCAACGGCCTGGGCGTGCTGGGCTGGGGCGTCGGCGGTATCGAGGCCGAGGCCGCCATGCTCGGCCAGCCGATCGCCATGCTCATTCCCGATGTGATCGGCTTCCGCCTGTTCGGCAAGCTTTCGGAAGGTGTTACCGCCACCGACCTCGTGCTGACTGTTACCGAGACGCTGCGTAAAAAGAAAGTCGTCGGCAAATTCGTCGAATTCTACGGCGAGGGGCTGGACGAGCTGGCGCTCGCCGACCGTGCCACCATCGCCAACATGGCCCCGGAATACGGCGCCACCTGCGGTTTCTTCCCGGTTGACGACATCACCCTGGGCTATCTCCACCTCTCCGGCCGCGATGAGCACCGCATCGAGCTGGTTAAGCAATACGCGCAGGCCCAGGGCCTGTGGCGCACCACCGGCGACGATCCGGTGTTCACCGATACGCTGGAACTCGATCTCTCGACCGTGCAGCCCTCCCTGGCTGGCCCGAAGCGCCCGCAGGACCGCGTGCTGCTGAAGGATGCCGGTTCCGCCTTCCAGATGGAGCTGACCAAGAGCCTTGGGGTTGCCGCCGATGCGGTCGGCACGAAAGCCCCGGTCGCCGGCAGCAATTACGAGCTCACCCATGGTGACATCGTGATCGCCGCCATCACCTCCTGCACCAACACTTCTAATCCTTATGTGCTGGTCGCCGCCGGCCTCGTGGCCCGCAAGGCCCGTGCGCTCGGCCTCACGCCGAAGCCCTGGGTGAAAACCTCGCTCGCCCCCGGCAGTCAGGTGGTTACGGAATATCTCGACAAGGCCGGCCTCTCGGCTGATCTGGATGCGCTGGGCTTCCAGACCGCCGGTTACGGCTGCACCACCTGCATCGGCAATTCCGGCCCGCTGCCGGATGCCATCGTTGATGCCATCGAGGGCTACAAGCTGGTGGCCGCCTCCGTGCTCTCCGGCAACCGCAATTTCGAGGGCCGCGTGCATGCCAATGTGCGCGCCAACTATCTGGCCTCGCCGCCGCTGGTCGTCGCCTATTCGATTTTCGGCAATATCCGCGAGGATATCACGACCGCCCAGCTCGGGCTCTCCAGCGAGGGCAAGCCGGTGTATCTGAAGGATATCTGGCCCAGCACCAAGGAAGTGCAGGACACGGTGCATGCCGTCGTCACCCGCGCCATGTTCCTGGACAAATACTCCGATGTCTTCAAGGGCCCGCAGCAGTGGCAGGCAATCGAGGTCACGGGCGGCACCGACACCTACGCCTGGCCATCAGCTTCCACCTACGTGAAAAACCCGCCCTATTTTTCCGATATCACCCCGGAGCCGAAGGCGATCA
>JAKBAV010000013.1 GCA_021826225.1 Pseudomonadota bacterium
TCGCCTCCGACCACCAGCCGCGCGATGCCGATGACAAGCGCCTGCCCTTTGCCGATGCCGCACCGGGTGCCGCCGGCCTCGCGACCTTGCTCGGCGTGACTCTCGCGCAGGTCCATAACGGGTTTCTTACCCTGCCGCAGGCGCTTAGCCTGCTCACCGACAAGCCAGCGGCCTGGCTGGGGATCGAGGCCGGGGTCATCGCCCGGGGCAGGCCGGCGGATTTATGCCTGTTCCATCCGGAGCGGAGCTGGTTCGTGCAGGCTGGGAAACTGCCTGGCAAGGCGCAGAACACGCCGTTTGACGGCCGCGCGCTTGAAGGTGTGGTGCTCGGCACCTGGAAAGCCGGCAGAAGGGTTTTCGGCACATGACACATCTCCTCATCGCTTCATTCGCCTATCTGCTGGGCAGCATCCCGTTCGGCCTGCTGCTCACCCGCATGGCGGGCCTCGGCGATATCCGCGCCATTGGCTCGGGCAATATCGGCGCCACCAACGTGCTGCGGACGGGCCATAAGGGCCTCGCGGCGGCGACTTTGCTGCTCGATGGCGGCAAGGGGTTCCTCGCGGTGTTCTGGATCCAGGCCTACGGCCATGGCGGCGTGGCGCTGGCGGGTCTGGCGGTGTTTCTCGGCCATCTCTTTCCCCTCTGGCTGCGGTTCAAGGGTGGCAAGGGCGTGGCGACCGGGCTTGGTGTGTTTTTCGCGCTGTCCTGGCCGGTCGGCGCGCTGGCTTGCGCGGTGTGGCTGGCAACGGCGGTTTTGCTGCGTTTCTCCTCCCTCGCGGCGCTGGCGGCCTATGCCGCGGCACCCATCGCGGCCTGGTTTTTCACCGGCTCGTGGAAGAATGTGGCGCTGGCGTTGGTCATTTCCGCCCTGGTGTACTGGACGCACCGCGCCAATATCGCGCGCCTGCTGAAAGGCGAGGAGCCGCGCATCGGCAAAAAGGCGGCGGCGCCCGATGCAGGCTGATCTCGACCGGCTGCGGCTGGTCCGGACAGAGAGCGTCGGGCCGGTCACCTATCGCCGGTTGCTGGAGCGTTTCCCAAACCCCGCCGAGGCTCTGGCCGCTTTGCCCGATCTGGCGCGGATGGGCGGGCGGACGGCGCCGTTGCGCGTGCCCGCTGAAGCGGAGATCGAACGGGAAATCGCATGGCTCGCGCGCATGGGCGGCAAATTCATATTTCTGGGCGGGCCCGGCTATCCGGATTATTTGGCGGAACTGCCCGATCCGCCGCCGGCTTTGGCCGTGCTGGGCGATGTGGCGCTGCTTGCGGAAAACGCCATCGGCGTGGTCGGCGCGCGCAACGCCTCGGCCGGGGGGCTGCGCTTTACCGAGCAACTCGCCTCGGAACTGGCGGCGGCGCGGATCGCCGTCGTCTCCGGCCTGGCGCGCGGCATCGATGCCGCGGCGCATGAGGGCGCGATGCGGACGGGCAGAACCATCGCCGTGATCGCCGGCGGGCTGGACCAACCCTACCCGCCGGAAAACGCCGCGCTGCAGCGGCGCATTGCCGAAAATGGCGCCGTGGTGGCGGAAGCACCGCTCGGCACCGCGCCGCTCGCTCGGCATTTTCCCAAGCGCAACCGCATCATCGCCGGGCTGTCGCTGGGGCTGGTCGTCATCGAGGCCGCCGCCCGTTCCGGCTCGCTGCTCACCGCGCGCCTGGCCAATGAGGCCGGGCGGGAGATTTTCGCCGTGCCCGGCGCCCCGCTCGACCCGCGCTCCAAAGGCGGCAACGAGCTGATCCGCCAGGGCGCGCATCTCACGGAAAGCATCGCCGATATTCTGGCCGCCTGGCCGGGCGGTATCGGCCCGCGCGCCCGGCGCCTGCCCGGCTTCCGCGAGGCCCGCGCCCCACTCGCAGCGCCCGACACCGAGGCTGATCTCGCCGCCGCCCGCCGCGCCGTGCCCGCCCTGCTGGGTGAAAATGGCGAGGATGTTGACGAGTTGGCGCGGCGCTGCCAGTTGTCGATGGCCGCCATGCAGGCGGTTATCCTGGAGCTGGAGCTTGGCGGTCTGGTGGAATACCTGCCCGGCGGCAGGGTAGTGCCAGCCACGACCGCCTGAAAACACCCTGAGACGCGCTTCTAGTTACGGCTTATAGTTACGAATGAATGGAACGGCTCCTTGACTGATATTGTCGTCGTCGAATCACCCTCCAAAGCCAAGACCATCAACAAATATCTGGGTGATCAGTTCAAGGTTCTGGCGAGTTTCGGGCATGTGCGTGACCTTCCCGCGAAAGACGGCTCTGTGCGTCCGGACGAGGATTTCGCCATGGACTGGATCGCCGATGACCGTGGCGCCAAGCAGCTCGGCGAGATCGCCCGGGCGCTCAAGGGTGCCAAAATTCTGTATCTGGCGACCGACCCTGACCGCGAGGGCGAGGCGATTTCCTGGCATGTGCAGGCCATGCTGGAAGAGAAGCATGCCTTGAAAGGGATTAAGGTCGAGCGCGTCACCTTCAACGAGATTACCAAGACCGCCGTGAAATTCGCCATGGCGCATCCGCGCCAGCTCGATATGCCGCTGATCGAGGCGTATCTGGCACGCCGGGCGCTGGATTATCTGGTCGGCTTTACCCTTTCGCCCGTATTATGGCGCAAGCTCCCCGGCAGCCGCTCGGCGGGCCGTGTGCAATCCGTGGCGTTGCGGCTGGTCTGTGAGCGCGAGGCGGAAATCGAGATTTTCCGGCCGCGCGAATACTGGACGGTGGAAGCCACGATGCTGACCCCCGTAGGCGCCCCCTACCCTGCCCGGCTCACCCATTACCAGGGCAAAAAACTCGAGCAGTTCGACCTCAACGACGCGACCAAGGCGCAGGCGGCGCGCGCCGCCGTGCTGGCGGGCAAATTCTCAGCCGGGGCCGTCGAGAAAAAGCGGAGCAAGCGCAACCCGCCGCCGCCCTTCATCACCTCGACCCTGCAGCAGGAAGCCAGCCGCAAGCTGGGACTCTCCTCGCAACAGACCATGCGCCTCGCCCAGCAGCTCTATGAGGGTGTGGAGATTGGCGGCGAGACGGTGGGGCTCATCACCTATATGCGGACTGATGGCGTCACTATCGCCAAGGAGGCGGTCGAGGCCATGCGCGGGCGCATCCGTAGCGAGTTCGGCGACCAGTACGTGCCGTTCGCGCCGCGCGAATACCAGAGCAAAGTGAAAAACGCGCAGGAAGCGCATGAGGCGATCCGCCCGACCGATATCGACCTGACTCCCGCCAAAGTCGCAAAAATGCTGTCCGGCGAGCAGGCGAAGCTTTACGAGCTGATCTACAAACGCGCTCTGGCCTGCCAGATGTCCGCCGCCGAGCTGGACCAGACCGCCGTGGACCTGACAGACGGCAAGGGCCAGACACTGCGTGCCACCGGCTCCGTGCTGGCCTTCGATGGCTTCCTCAAACTCTACCATGAGGATCAGGACGAGCCATCCGAGGATGAGGATGGCCGCATTCTTCCGCCCATCGCCAAGGGCGATCCGGCAAAAACCCGCGACGTTGCCGCCAACCAGCATTTCACCCAGCCGCCGCCGCGCTATTCGGAAGCCAGCCTGGTGAAGAAAATGGAGGAACTCGGCATCGGCCGGCCCTCGACCTATGCTTCTATTCTGTCGGTGCTGCGCGACCGCAATTATGTCCGCATGGAAGCCAAGCGCTTCATCCCCGAGGATCGCGGCCGGCTTGTTACCGCCTTCCTCACCAGCTTTTTCGGCCATTACGTCGATACCGGGTTTACCGCCGGGCTGGAGGACCAGCTCGACCAGGTCGCCGAGGGCAATGCCAACTGGCGCCAGGTGCTGCGCGATTTCTGGGAGGGTTTTTCCTCCGCCGTGGCGCAGACCAAGGAATTAAAAATTTCCGATGTCATCGATGCGCTCGACGCCGATCTCGGCCCGCATTTCTTTCCCATCCGGGAGGATGGCACCGACCCCCGGGTATGTACCGCCTGCGGTACGGGCCGGCTGGGGCTGAAGCTCGGCCGGTTTGGCAGCTTTATCGGCTGCTCGAATTACCCGGCCTGCCAGTATACCCGCAAACTCGCGGTGGATGGCGGCGACAACCCGGAAGACAGCCTGAAGGATGGCATGCGGGTACTGGGCCAGGACCCCACCACCGGCGAGGACATCACGCTGCGGCGCGGGCCTTACGGGCTGTACGTGCAGCAGGGCGAGCCCGACCCGGCCGATAAGAAGGCCAAGCCGAAACGCGCCTCGCTGGCGCGCGGCATGGAGGGTGAGACGCTGGCGCTGGACGATGCGCTGGGGCTGCTCGCATTGCCGCGCCTGGTTGGCCTGCATCCCGAGACAGGGCAGAAGATCGAGGCGAATCTCGGCCGGTTCGGCCCTTACGTGAAAATGGGCGCGCTGTTCGCCTCGCTGGAGCGCGATGATTCGGTGCTGCATCTGGGCATGAACCGGGCCATGGAGCTGATCGCCAAGAAGCAGGATTCCGTGAAAAGCCTGGGCGCGCACCCCAAGGATGGCACCGAGGTGCTGGTACGCAAGGGCCGGTTCGGGCCCTACGCGCAATGGGGCAATACCGTCGCCAACCTGCCGCGCGGCGTAGAGATGGGCGAGATGACTCTGGATGCGGCCATTGCGCTGCTGGCCGAGAAGGGCAAGACCCTGGCGCCGAAAGGCAAAAAGGGTGCGAAAAAGCCGGCCGCCAGGGCGAAACCCGCCGCCAAGCCCGCAGCCAAAACCCTGCCAAAAGCCCTGCCAAAAGCCGTGCCTGATAAGCCGGCAGCCAAGGCCGCGGTTAAAAAACCGGCGGCCAAGGTTAAAGCCGCCGCCAAGGCGAAACCAAAGGCCAAGGCCAAAACGGCATAGCGCCGCGGCAGCCCGCCGGAGCACGAGGGAGCGAAAGAATGAACAAGGCAGAGCCACGCGTCGCCGTTATTACCGGCGCCAGTTCAGGCCTTGGCAAGGAGACCGCGAAGGCTCTGGCAGCGCAGGGCTGGCGGGTGATCGCCATTGGCCGCAACCCGGCCCGCACGGAAGCCGCCGCCGCCGAGATCCGCGCCGCCGCGCAGAATGCTCAGATCGATGTGCTGCGCGCCGATCTGGCGCTACTGGCCGATGCACGCCGCGTGGCCGGCGAGATCGCGGCGCTGACAGACCGCATCGACGTGCTGCTCAACAATGCCGGCGGCATGGCGCATGAGAAGGTGATTACGGCGGAAGGCTTCGAGGAAAATTTCGCGAGCAATCATCTCGGGCCGTTTCTGCTCACAACGCTCTTGCTGCCTCAGCTGCGCAAGGCCGCCGCCACCGCGCCGGCCGGGTCGGTACGCATCATCAACACCTCGTCGGATGCCAGCGAGATGATCCCCGGACTCAACTTTGATGACCTGCAAAACCTCGGCAATTACAGTTTCGGCGCCGCCTATTGCAGCGGCAAGCTCGCCAATGTGCTGTTCGCGCACGGTTTGGCGCGGCGCCTCGCGGCCGATGGCATAGTGGCGCATGCGTTGCATCCCGGCACCGTCATGTCCAACTTCTTCGAGCATGCGCCAGAAACCACACTGAACTACATCAAGCAGCAGCAGCAGCTCACGCCGGTGCAGGGCGCGGATGCGCTGATCTGGCTGGCAACGGCGGAGGAGCCGGGCCGCAGCAGCGGCGGCTATTACCATAAGCGCGAACCGCACGCAGCCAATCCGTTCGTAACCGATGCGAATGCCGACAGATTGTGGGCGGAAAGTGAGAAACTGACTGGCGCCAGGATATAATGGTGGCGGAATACCGCTAACAACCGAAACAGGTCTTGCCTGCGCGAAGGCAACGTGATGTTGTCATGACGAAAACATTACCGGCAGGACATATCATGAGCCTCAGAGTCTTTTCATTGCCGCTTTGCCTGCTGCTGGGCCTGAGCAGTTGCGCGACGATATTGAATGGCACCACTGAAACGGTGGCGGTCAGCACCACGCCCAATGCTGGCGCGCAATGTGATCTGAGCAACAATAAAGGCTCATGGGACGTGACGACGCCGGGCTCGGTGATTGTACATCGCTCCGGCGGGCCGCTCGATGTGAAATGTACGGCATCGGGCTATCTGCCTGTCGATGAACCTGTGGTTTCCACGACCGATAATGATGTCTATGGCAATATTCTGCTCGGCGGCGGCCTGGGTGCCACCGTCGATACAGTCAATGGGTCAGCCTGGGGCTACCCGCAGAACATTACGGTAACGATGCAGCCGGTCTTGGCCCATACCGTGGCAACCAACTGAACGGCGCCGCGTGTTTGAAGGGCGCGTCCATTGGGCGCGCCGTTTTCGTCAGTTGTTGCTGAGGGGAACCGGCGTCATGTCCTGCATCATCCCCGCACCCTGATCAGGGCCCATGCTCTGAATAGAGGCACAGGTCACGATATCGGGCTGGACCAGAAAATAATAATCCTTTCCGGTCGTGAAATTTTCCTCCACGTCTTCGGTCTGGACAATCGGCAGCAGGCCGCCGAAGCATTTCATTTCGATGGTATGTGTGCCGGGGGGCACCGGGAAACTACCGACCTGACCGCTACGAATATCGAAAATATTCTGGCCGTCATAGGCGATGCGAAAGGCAATCCCCACGCCCATGATCGAGGACACGCGCAAGACGTGGACATTGGCCGCGGCGGCCTGCGTGGTGACCGGTAAAGTGCCGATCTGGCCGGAGGCACAGCCGCTCAGACCAAGGGTGGTGGCGGCGAGAAGCGCAACAGGTAGCTTCATGGCAATTTCCTTCAGGGCGATGCGGCGGCCGGATGTTCAGCGGAACAACATAAACTTCCCGTAATGTTCATACCCGGTGCAGGCAAGGGGGTGGAGGGAATTTTTCATCAGCCCAGAACTCCGTTATGCTGGATTTAGGGGCATTATTATGCGGATCGGCCGTGATCCGCATGCCCCGCCCCGCCCCGGCCTTGCCAATACCCCGCAGGCTCTGCCGTTATAGGGAGACCGCCTGCAATGGCGGACCAAAAATAGCGGAGGAGGATTTGCATGGCCATCGATCTGACGGGCGGACTTCCCCCGGAACGCGACTATTTTTTCGGGCAGAAGCCGGGACCGGAAATACGCGATGCGGCCAATATCTGGCTGGAAGAGGAAAACGGCGCGTTTGCCATGCGCATCGGTGTGGAGGCTCTCGCTGAAACCTGGGATGCTCACGAATATTGGCTCGATATCTGTTATCCCGATGGCCGTGTCATCAGCGGCCGGGAAACCACCACATCGCATCCCGCCATCGGCCCTGAGGGCAAGCCGACCATCCTCGGCACCGGCCCGCTGGAATTTCGCTGCATCGCGCCGTTCAAGCATTGGCGGGTGACGTTCAGCCCGCATGCGGTTACCGAACTCACGGCGCGGCAATTGATCGAGGATGTCTATCCCGCGCAGCCGCCGTTGCGGAATGTGGCGTTCGAGATCGATTATTATCCGGTGGTGCCACCGCTGATCTCGGGCACGCTGACCGAGGATTCCAGGCAGATCATGAGCGGCGAGCAGGGCAGTTTCATCAGCCCGCGCTTCGAGCAGCTCTGCCGGGCGGAAGGGTTTTTGGAAATTGACGGCGTGCGCCGAACGTTCAAGGCGAATGTGCTGCGCATCAAACGCCAGGGCGTGCGTAAATTCGAGGGGTTCTGGGGGCATTGCTGGCAATCCGCTCTGTTCCCCAGCGGCCGCGCTTTTGGCATCAACGTGTTTCCGCCCCGTGCCGATGGCAAGCCAAGTTTCAATGAAGGCTTCATCTACGATGGCAATGGCGTGCTGAAGCCCGCCCGCGCCGTGGAGATGCCGTGGCTGAGAAAACTCCACGAGAAGGGCGAGCATGTGCCGCTGGTGCTGGAAACGGCCGATGGTCTGGTGCGGATCGATGGCACAACCTTTATCAATTGCCGCTCGCGCAGCACGGCCAGCGGCAGCGGTACCGTGCTGCCCGCCACCTGGCCGGTGGTGCAGCAGGCCCACGCCACTTACAACTGGGATGGCGAGACCGCGACCGGCATGATCGAGCGTTCCACCTTCCGCCACGAAATGGAATTATAACACCGCGCCGGAAACCGCCGCCCGGCTCTTGCTTGCCCCCATGGCTTTCATGTTAAGCCTGTTGCCAGACCGGGCCTATCCGGCGGCATGGGAGTGCAAAAATTGCAAGACATACACATGGTCATCCTGACGGCGGGAATTCTCGGCCTGATTTTCTTCGCCCTTACCTGCTGGGTGGTGGCGGAACGCAACAAGACCAAGCAGATGCTGGGCGATGGCGGCCGTAAGGAGCTTGAAGTCGCCATCCGCGCGCACGCCAATTTTGCCGAATTCGTGCCGCTGATCCTGATTCTCATGGCCTTTATCGCCGGCCAGAATATCAGCCCCGGCTTCCTGGCGGTGCTGTGCGGTGCCCTGGTACTGGCGCGCATACTGCATCCGTTGGGTATCCGCATCCTCAAGCCCAACGTGCCGCGGGCCGTGGGTGCCACGCTCACCTGGCTTGTCCTGCTCGCCTGCAGCATCTCGGCGATCATTCTGAGCATTTAGCTGGATCCGGTTGGGGCGGCGTGGCGCCGCCCCATTCGTCAGGTTAAAACCCGGTTGCGATTTTGTGCATGGTCTTCGCGCACGGAATATGCTCTTACCCGGCAATGACCGCAGCACCTTTGCGTTTCCGCGATGAGCGATTGATGCTGGACCCCGCCGGTGCCGCTTTCTGGCCGGGAAAACGCGTGCTCATCGCGGCGGACCCACCTTTCGCCGCTCTCTCCGCTTTTGCCCACCAGCCCGCTGATAGCCGGGGTGCGTTGGAGCGGCTTAACCGGCTGGTCCGGCTGTACCGCCCGGCGAAAGTCATCATGCTCGGCCATGGCGGCGTTGCCGGGGCGGCCAGGCTGCATAAGGATGAGCGGGCGCGGCTCGCCGCCATGGCGCGCGAGGCCAGCTTCATCTGGGTTGCCGAGCAGGCCTCGGACCTGCCGGGAAGTTCGGTCGCCATGCATCGCGAGGGGCCGTTCACCTTCCGCCACGAGCCCTCGGCCAGGCTGGCGCCACGCGAGATTGAGATTTGTGGCGCGCTGCGCCCCTGGGCGAGCATCGATGTGCGGGCAAAGCGTGTCGCCCGGCCATGCTTCGTGGCCGATGCCAACCGGCTGATGCTCCCGGCTTTCGCCTCGGCCGCCGGGCCGGCCGGCACGATCTCCGGCGGGCTCGATGTGCGCGATTCGGGAATTTCGCGGCTGTTTCCACGTGGCCTGCGGGTTTTCCTGCTCGGCCAGGACCAGCTTTTCTCCTTCGCGCTCGAACAACTGGGCCGGATGGCCGAAGTCGCCTGACGGGCTGGCATGGCGGTCTCCAGAACCCTCGTCTGGTTGAGGAACGATCTGCGGCTGGAGGATAATCCGGCTGTGGCGGCTGCCTGCGAAAACGGCGCGCAGGTGGCGCTGCTTTACATACTCGATGAACGCGCCGGGGCGGCAAGCCGCTGGTGGCTGCACCTGTCTCTCACCGCCCTCAGCCGGGACATAGCGGCGCGCGGCGGGGTGCTGCTCCTGCGCCGTGGCGATCCGGTGGAGATCATCCCCACACTCGCCGGCACGCTCGGGGTTACGGCGGTGCATGCCGCCAGGGCGTACGAGCCGTATTGGCGCGGCACGGACCGCGCGCTCGATGCCGCCCTGCGGACCCGCAATATCGCCTTCCACCGGCACCTCTCAACCTCGCTCTTCGCGCCCGAACGCATCACCACGCAAAGCGGCACGTTGTATGGCGTGTTCACGCCCTTCGCCAAGGCGGCACAGGCGGCCGGTGTGCCCGAGGGGTTCGTGCCCGCGCCGGTAACGATCAACGCCCTCCCCGCCCCCGGCGACAGGCTGGAAGATTGGCGCTTGCTGCCGGAAAAACCCGACTGGGCCGGCGGCATGCGCGCGGAATGGACACCCGGCGAGGCCGGAGCGCGGGCAAGGCTGGAGGCGTTTCTCGCCGGGCCGGTGAGCGGCTACGCCGCCGCCCGGGATCTGCCCGGCCGGCCAGGCACCTCAAAACTTTCGCCGCATGTGCATTTTGGCGAGATTTCACAGCGCCTGGTCTGGCACCGCGCCGCGCTGCATCACGGCCCGGGCGCGCAGACCTTTCTGAAGGAGCTACTCTGGCGCGAATTTTCGCTGAACCTGCTATGGCAGCACGAAGCATTGCGCCGCGCGCCCATCCGCCCAGAATTCGCGGGTTTCCCCTGGGCGCCGGACAAAACCATGCTGCGCGCCTGGCAACGCGGCCAAACCGGCGTGCCGATCGTCGATGCCGGCATGCGCGAGCTGTGGCAGACCGGCTGGATGCATAACCGCGTCCGCATGATCGCGGCATCCTATCTAGTGAAGCACCTGCTGCAACCCTGGCAGGATGGCGAGGCCTGGTTCTGGGATACGCTGTGCGAGGCCGATGAGGCGGCCAATGGCGCCTCCTGGCAGTGGGTGGCCGGGTGCGGCGCCGATGCGGCACCGTATTTCCGTGTGTTCAACCCCGTGCTGCAGGGCCGCAAGTTCGACACGGATGGCGCCTATGTCCGCCGCTTCGTGCCCGAGCTGGGCAAACTGCCCGATGCCGTGCTGCATGCCCCATGGGAGGCCGATGCCGATACGCTGGCGCGCGCCGGCGTGCTCCTGGGCAGAACCTACCCGCGCCCGCTGGTCGATCTCGCCACCGGGCGGGACCGCGCTCTGGCGGCCTACGCAAACGTGAAGAAGAACTAACGCGGCGCATCTTGCAGGCTGTGGATAAAATCGCCATGTCAGAGATGTAATGTCTTTAAGTCGTGCGTTTTTCCGCGGGAATTGCGAATGATCCCACGCGGCACCCCGCTGCGGATTGTCGGTGACGTGCATGGTGACGTGAAAGCCTTCGCCGCAGCCGCCGAGACCGACCGGTTCCTCATCCAGCTCGGCGACCTGGTGGATGACGGGCCGGACACGGCAGGCGCCTTACGGGTGATGTTCCGGCTGCTCGACGAGAAGCGCGGTATGATGATTCTGGGCAACCATGACTATAAGCTCGCCCGCGCCCTGCGCGGCGAACGCGTGAATGGCGGCCCCACCTTGCACACCCTCGCCGAATTGCCCGCCGATCTGCGTGACCGCACACGCGCGGCGTTTCTCGCGGCCCCGGCCTGGGCTGGTGCCGCCGGGCGTGTTTTCGTGCATGGCGGCTTCCACCCCGGCATGTTGGCGGAGGCGCCGCAGACCATGCCGGAACGCGGCCGCCCCGGTCCGCTT
Source organism: Pseudomonadota bacterium (assembly GCA_021826225.1). GTDB lineage: Bacteria > Pseudomonadota > Alphaproteobacteria > Acetobacterales > Acetobacteraceae > Acidocella. Next base: position 11,238 of record JAKBAV010000013.1, read on the forward strand.
CTGGCCCGCGCGCTGTACGGCCAGACCACGGGGCGGGTGACCGGCGCGGGCAAGCCCGAACGCCTGCTGCGCTGGGTGGATGATATTCCGGCCGGCTTCACCGTGTATTGCGGGCATGACCAGCGCAGCATGGATGGCCGGCCCTATACCCGTATCGGCAAGCTGGGCGGCAGCGCCATGTTTCTCGATACCGGCGCCGGCAAAGGCGGGCATTTATCCTGGGTGGATATCGACCCGTTGTGAGCCGTTAATCTCTGGCGAACATCTCCAGAAACGGGTTGAACTGCCGCTCATGGCCGATGCTGGAGCCCGGCCCGTGGCCGCAGGTGAAGGCAAAATCATCGGGCAGGGTCAGAAGTTTTTCGCGGATAGCGGTTATGAGCTGCTGATGATTGCCATAAGAGCCCAGATCGGTACGGCCGATCGAACCCTGGAACAGCACATCTCCCATAATGCCGAAGCCGCCGGTGAGATCGAGAAACACCACATGGCCCGGCGTATGGCCGGGGCAATGGCGGACGGTGAATGTGGTGCCGGCCATCTCCACCGTGTCGCCCTCATCGAGATAGGCCGAGGGCGTGCAGTTGCGCGCCTGCATGCCGTAGCGCGTCGCCATCTGCTCCATCTCGTCAAGAAGAAACTGGTCGGCGGCGTGCGGCCCGATAATGGGCGCGCCGGTGCGTTCGGCCAGCTCCGCAGCACCGCCGGCATGGTCGGCATGGCCATGGGTGAGGTAGATGGTCTTCAGCGTGGTGCCGGTTTTTTCCAGGGCGGCGAGCAGGCGCGGCACGTCGCCGCCGGGATCGACCATGGCGGCTTCCAGCGTTTCGTCATCCCAGAGCAGGGTGCAATTCTGCTGCAAGGGCGTTACCGGGATCACGCCGATTTTAAGCGCCATGTTTTGCCTCCCCCCGCAGATCGGGTGGCATGGCTTCAGCCTTCAGCAAAGCGATGGCTTGTTGCAGGGGGAGGATTTCCTGCGCGGCACCACCCAGGCGGCGCAAGGCCACGGTTCGCTCCTCGGCCTCCTTCCGCCCCACGACCAGAATGTTGGGCACGTGATGCAGGGAATGGTCGCGGATTTTCGCCTGGATTTTCTGGTTGCTGACATCGAGTTCCACGGTCAGCCCCGCCACCCGCAGCGCCGTGGCCACCTCGGCCGCATAGTCATCGGCATCGGAGACGATGGTCGCGACCACCACCTGGGTGGGGGCGAGCCAGAGCGGGAAGCGCCCGGCATATTGCTCGATGAGAATACCGAGAAAACGCTCGAAACTGCCGATGATGGCGCGGTGCAGCATCACCGGCCGGGCGCGCGCGGAATCGGCCGTTACATATTCGGCATCGAGCCGCTCGGGCATAACAAAATCGACCTGCAGCGTGCCGCATTGCCAGTCGCGGCCGATGGCATCGCGCAGCACGAATTCCAGCTTGGGACCGTAAAACGCGCCCTCCCCCTGGTTCAACGTCGTGGTCACCCCGGCCATTTCGCAGGCGGTCTTCAGCGCTCCCTCGGCCCGGTCCCAGACTTCATCAGCGCCCGCGCGCTCATCCGGACGGTCCGAGAATTTCACCGCGAAGCTCTCAAAACCAAAGTCTTTATAGACGGATTCGAGCAGCTCCACGAATTTGACGGTCTCCGAGGCGATCTGATCCTCGGTGCAGAAAATATGCGCGTCATCCTGCGTGAAGGCGCGCACGCGCATGATGCCGTGCAGCGCGCCGGAGGGCTCGTAGCGGTGGCAGGAGCCGAATTCCGCCATGCGCAGCGGCAATTGCCGGTAGGAGCGCAGGCCCTGCTTGAAAATCTGGACATGGCAGGGGCAGTTCATCGGCTTCAGCGCGAGGGTCGATTCTTCCTCGACAACCTCGGCTATAAACATGTTTTTGCGGTATTTTTCCCAGTGGCCAGACTTCTCCCAGAGCTTGCGGTCGACAAGTTGCGGGGTCCGCACCTCCTCATAGCCATTCCGCTCCAGCCGGCGGCGGATATACTCCTCCACCGTGCGGTACAGCTTCCAGCCCTTGGCATGCCAGAAAATGGAGCCCACCGCCTCTTCCTGGATATGGAACAGGTCCATCTCGCGGCCGATGCGGCGATGGTCGCGGCGCTCGGCTTCCTCAAGCTGGGTCAGATAGGCGTCCAGCTCCTTCTGGTCGCGCCAGGCGGTGCCGTAGATGCGGCTCAGCATCGGGTTCTTGGCATTGCCGCGCCAATACGCCCCCGCGGTTTTCTGCAGCTTGAAAGCGGTGCCGATATCCCCGGTGGAGCGTAAGTGAGGCCCGCGGCACAGATCAAGCCATGCGCCCTGGCGGTAGATGGTAATGGTCTCAGAGGGTGGAAGATCGCGGATCAGCTCAGCCTTGAAGCGTTCCCCCTTGTCTTCAAAGTATTTTACCGCCACGTCGCGGTCCCACTCCTCGCGCGTGAAGGTCTCGTTGCGCGCCACCAGCTCGCGCATCTTCGCCTCGATGGCCGGCAGATCTTCCGGGGTGAACGGCTCGTTGCGGTAGAAATCGTAATAGAAGCCGTTCTCGATGGACGGGCCAATGGTAACCTGCGTTCCGGGGTACAAAGCCTGCACCGCCTCGGCCATCAGATGCGCGGCATCGTGGCGGATCAGCTCCAGCGCCGCCGGATCCTTGCGGGTAATGAATTTAACCTGCGCGTCCGCGGTAATCGCGCGCGCCATATCCTGCTCCTGGCCATCCACCACCATCACCAGCGCGGCGCGGGCGAGGCCCGGGCCGATGGCTTCCGCGATGGCCGTGCCCGTCACCGCGGCATCGAAGGCGCGCTGGGAACCGTCGGGCAATGTAATGGTGGGCATTATCTCTCTCTCGCTATAAAGTCCGGGGGCTGTAAAACTCCGGGCGTTATGGCAGGGCGGCAAGCACTTGCGCAACCGGCAGATCACGCAGATTTGGCGCGCGGAGAATAACGGGCCAGCCGCCATCGGGATAACGCGGCGCGGTAAGCGCGGGGGCGGAAGCGGCGGAAAACAGCGAAATGCACGGCACACCCAGAGCGGCGGCCAGGTGCATCGGCCCGGTATCATTGCCGATGGCGAGTGCCGCGCCCCGCAACACGCTGGCCAGCTGGGCAAAGTCGGTTCTGCCGGTAAGGTCGATGCCACCAATGGTTTTAGCCAGCGGCGTCTCGCCCGCCGTGCCCACGACGACCGCTGGCATGTCCAAAGCCGCGACGATTTCGCGGAATTTTTCCGCTGGAAAGCGTTTTTCCGGGCGGTGCGGGGCCGCGCCGGGCACCAGCACGGCGTAATGGCGCGGCAGGTCCGGCACCGGAGCGGCGAGCCAGGAAAGGTCCGGCACGGGCAGGTGCCGTATGCCCGCGAGGCGCAATTGCTGCTCCAACCGCTCGCGCGTGTGCAGGGTGGCGCGGTTGGGGGCATCCGGAAAGGCGCAGCCCGGGGCTGTGCCCGACCAGGGTGGCCGCCCTGCCAGGGTAAAGTAGCGGGTCGAGCGGCCGGAGGTTTGCAGGTCGTATACCATGGCGAATCCGCGTAACTGGCGGTGCAGGCGCAGCAAACCAGAAAAGTCCCACCAATCAGGCCGGATATCCACCGCGATACGGTCGAACCACGGCGAGGCCGCCAGCAATGGCGCATAGAGCCGTGTCGTAAGGAGTGTGATCTCGGCATCGGGATGCTGCGCGCGGATCGCCGCCATGGCCGGGAAGGAGAGCACGATGTCCCCCAGCGCGCCGTGGCGGATGACGAGCACGCGGCTCATCCCAGCAGCTCCGCGTAAATATCCAGCACTTTGTCCTGCATCACCCGCAGGGAAAAATTCCGCATGACATGCGCCCGCGCCTGGGCGCCGAAGGCGATGCGCGCGGCAACGTCCTGGTCCAGCACGCCGTCGAGCATCTCGGCCAGGGCGGGGGCGCTGTTCGGCGGCACCAGCAAGCCACTCATCCCGTTCGTGATGGTCTCGCGCGCGCCGCCATGGTCGGCCGCCACCACCACGCGGCCCATGGCCTGCGCCTCCACGATGGTGCGCCCGAACGCCTCCGCTGTGGTTGAGCAGTTCACCACGACATCCGCCAGCATCAGCGCGGCCGGCATGTCATCGGCATGGCCGACGATGCGCAGCCGGTCCGCGACGCCCAATTTTTCAGCCAAAGCAACAAGCTCCGCCGTATAGCCGATGCGGCCCTGATCCGAGCCCACCAATATGCCGAGCGCCTCCTTATGGCGCATCTCCGCCAAGGCGCGGATGAACAGCCTCTGCCCCTTCCACCCGGTCAGCCTTCCCGGCAGCATGATGGCCGGCTGACCGGCCTCCGCCCGCCAGGCCCGGGCCAGACGCACCGAGCGGTCGCCGCGCACGGCATCGGGGTTGAACATCGCGGTATCAACGCCGCCATGCACCACCCTCACCTTCTCAGCCCCCACGCCGTAGCGCGCCTGGATGAGTGCCGCGATGTAATGGCTGACCGCGACGACCCGCGCGCCGCGCACCATGACCTGGTTATAGCGGTGCTTGAGCCGGGTATTTTCACTATAGCTGCCATGATAGGTGGTCACGAGCGGGATGCCGCGCCGTTTCGCGGCGGCATAGGCCGACCATGCCGGCGCGCGGGAATGGGCATGGATCAGGCCGACCTCGTTAGCGCTGATTATCTCAGCCAGCTTTTTACCGTTACGCCATATTTTTAAAGGATTTTTGGTCGCCATGTCCAGCGGGATAAGCTCGACGCCGGCACGCAATGCCGCGGCGGCGAGATGGCCGTTCTCCGCGGCGATCAAGGCGCGATGCCCCGCCGCCCGCACCGCTTCGGCAATCTCGACGGCCACGCGCTCCGCGCCGCCATGGTCCAGACGGGGCAGTACCTGGAGAATCGTTTGACGGCGCTCGATCATAGCGGCGGGCGGTAACATGGATTATCGAGGAAGGGGAGATTGCCATGCCGAGTATTTTTCGCGAACCGGATATTGCGCTGGCCTATGAATATCTGCCGGGCGCGGCACCCGTGGTGGTTTTCTGCCCGGGCTATGCCTCGGACATGCACGGCACCAAGGCGCTGGCGCTGGAGGCGGATTGCCGGGCGCGCGGCCAGGCAATGCTGCGCTTCGATTATGCCGGGCATGGGCAATCCGGCGGCGATTTTCTGGAGGGCAGCATCGGTGCCTGGGCGGCGGATGCGGCGCATATTCTGCAAAACCTGGTCCCGGCGCAGCCGGTCGTGCTGGTAGGTTCGTCCATGGGGGGCTGGATTGCCTTGCTTCTGGCGCGGACCATGGCGCGGCAACTGGTGGGGTTGGTCCTCATAGCCCCGGCGGCGGATTTCACCGAAGCGCTGGTTCGCCCCAGCCTCACCCCGGCGCAGCTTGCCGAGCTGCACGGTAAGGGCGTACTGTATCAGGCGAGCGAATATGGCGCGCCTTTGCCGCTGACGCTGAAATTCCTCGACGAAGGCGCCCGGCACCTTCTGCTCGGCGGCAAAATCGGGGTGCGCTGCCCGGTTACGATTCTGCACGGCATGCGTGATGAGGCGGTGCCGTGGCAGCATAGCCTGCGGACCGCAGAGGCGCTGGAGAGCGAGGCGGTGAAGCTCATTTTCGTGAAGGATGGCGACCACCGCCTGTCCCGCCCCGCGGATCTGGCGCTGCTGCGGGCGGCTGTGGCGGGGTTGCCCCCCGCCTGAACCCCTGAGCCGAGGCGTTGAAAATGGCGCCATATTACAATATCATCCAGCGATGGTCCGGCGGCGCCTATTATACTGGCGGATTCTGCTGAACGGATGATAAGTACACACATGAATCAGGATCCGCCCTTGCCAGGCAAACACTCATGACCGCGCCGTTAGGCAGTGGCGCGCCGGAATTCCCGCCGGAATTCATGGAAGTAGCAGCCGGCCTTACGGTCCCCGCCGCGCTCCAGCCCAGCATAGAGCGGCATCGCGCGCATCTGGCGCAGCTCATCCTTTCGCTGCGCGCCGCTTTCGTCCCGGAAGCCCAGATCGAAGCCAGCATCAGAACGCTCAGCGCCTCATACCGCGCCGAGCTTATCCAGGTCCTCAAATCATTGATGAAGGATGATCATGCACCAGACTAAACTCACGGATGAAGCGGGCCGCCTTGCCAGCCTGCGCCGCTATGAGCTGCTCGATACACCGCCCGAAGCCAATTTTGACAAGATCACCCAGCTTGTGAAAACCGTGCTGAACGTGCCGATCGCGGCGGTATCGCTGATCGACGCGGACCGGCAATGGTTCAAATCCTGTATCGGGCTTGAAGTGCGCGAAACGGCGCGGGATATCTCGTTCTGCACGCACACCATCAAGGCGCGCCACCCGCTGGTCGTCAGCGATGCGGCGCAGGACCCGAAATTCGCGCAGAATCCGCTGGTACTCGGCCCGCCTTTCATCGCAAGCTATGCCGGCGCGCCGCTTATCTCGCCGGAGGGCTATGTTCTCGGCTCGCTCTGCGCCATCGATACGGTGCCGCGCCAGTTCGATGACTGGCAGATCGACGTGCTGAAAAGCTTCGCAGCCCTGGTTGTCGATGAATTCGAACTCCGCCGGCTGTCCCATACCGACAGGCTGACCGGCGCCCATAGCCGCCGCGCTTTGCTGGCCGAGGCGGAACGGTCAATTTCGCAATTTTCCAGGAACAGCGTGCCAAGCTCGATCGTGAGCTTCGATATCGATCATTTCACACAATATAATGAGACTTACGGCCATGCCGCCGGGGATGAGGTACTGCGCGCCGTCGCCGCCCTGCTCATGGAGGCGATCCGGCCCGGTGACATTCTGGCACGCCTCGGCGGCGATGAATTCGCGCTGCTGCTGAGCCTGACCGATATAGATCAGGCCGCGCAGGCCACGGAACGCTGCCGCGCCGCCATTGCCGGGATGACCTTCCCGCATGACCCGCAACTGCGCGTGACCGCGAGTTTTGGCATAGCGGCGCTCGCCCCTGGCTGCCTTACCGCCGATCATTGGCTGGCCAATGCGGATACGGCGCTGACCGAGGCCCGGCGCACCGGCGGCAATCAAAGCTGCGTGCATGTCGAGGCGCCGCCGGAGGATGACGAGGATTGCATTCTGCTTCGGCTGTCCGAGAGCGCGGAGATCGAAGATGAACTCGAGGCGGAAGCCGACGATGAACTCGAAGACGATATCGAACTGCACAAATATTCCATTGAACCGCTAACTCGCGGTCTTTGGCGCAGATTGCGGCGTGCGCGCAGCGTGCGGGCGGCAAAGACCGGAAGGCTGGCTTATGGCGGCATGCAGCCGGGCATGGTGAACTGCCAGATTTTACACCTTCGCGAAGGCGGCGTCCGTGTCGAAACCAGCGCGAAGCTGTCGCCCATGCCGGAATTCTTTTCCGTGGAATTCTCAGGCATCTATTGCCGCGCCACAATCGGTGCGACGGAAGGCTACGAGATCGATCTGGAATTCATTTTTGATGGGGATGATTAAGGCCGCCACCTTCTTCCCCGAGAATGGCGGCCAGGCCCTCGCGATAGCTTGGGTAGCGCCAGGCGATGCCTAAAAGCCGCTTGGTCCGCGCCGCGCAGACCTTGCGGTTATCGGCCCAGAAACTCCGCGCCATGGGGGACATCGCCGCCACGGCCTGCGCGAACGGCACTGGCGGGGGTGGTACCACCCCCAGCAGTCGCGCCGCCTCGCACAGCACGTCGGCGCTGGCGGCCGGTTCGTCATCGGCGAAATTGAAAATGCCGCTCGCCTCCTGGCGCATCGCCGCGAGCACACCCTGGGCGATGTCATCGCGGTGGATGCGGCCGAACAGATGACCGGGCCTGACCACATGCCGCCCCTGCCCCGCGCGCAAATCATCGAACATCGAGCGGCCCGGGCCATAAATGCCGGCCAGGCGGAAAATGGCGATGCCGAGCGGCTGGTCTGTCTCGGGCCCGGCCGTCAGTGCCGCCGCGTCATCCGAGCGGGTGAAATTACGCCAGGCCCATTCCGCGGCGACGCGGCGGCGCGTGCGCTCGGCACCGGGATTGGGCGGGCTGGTCTCGTCCACCCAGGCGCCATTGGCATCGCCATACACCCCCGTGGTCGACAGATACCCGAGCCAGCGCAAATTTGCGGCCGCCGCCAAGGCCTCGCGGTAGCGGGCGAGCACCGGGTCGCCATGCTCATCGGGCGCCGCGGTGGTAATAACGTGGGTCGCGGCCGCGATGGCGGCGGCGGCGCGGTTGAAGGGGATGAGCGCCCCCCCCGGCATGGGCGCCTGTTCGGCGCTTCGCGTGGTCGCGGTCACGCTGTATCCCGCCGCCAGGGCCGCCTGGGCAATGGCGCGTCCGCAATAGCCGAGGCCGAAAATGAGCAGGTTCATGCGCCATCTTCCCGTCCGGCGGGGCGGCGTCAAGCTTTGCCGGCGGGGTGACGACCTAACCGAAAATTAAGGTGGGCCGCCGACGAACCCGCTTGAAGCGCCGCCTGCGAAATAACATTTGCATTAACAACGGGAATGGCACCACCGGCCCTGAATATCCCGCCTCAGAGCGTCTACCCGAACGTCCACTCAGGAGAGAAAAATGCGCCGAATGCGACTTGCCGCCCCGCTGATGCTGGGGCTGGCTGCTGCCGCCATGCCGGCCTTGCAGGCACGGGCCCAGATATCCATCAGTTTCTCGGTCACCGTGGCACCGCCGTTTTTGCCGGTTTACGCGCAGCCACCGCTCCCCGCGCAGGGCTATATCTGGGCGCCGGGCTATTGGGCGTGGGATAACGCGGCGGGCTATTACTGGGTTCCGGGCACCTGGGTACTGCCGCCGCAACCTGGGCTGTTGTGGACCCCGGGCTACTGGGGCTATGACGGGCTGCATTACCGCTGGCATGACGGCTACTGGGGCCAGCATGTCGGGTTCTATGGCGGCGTGAATTACGGCTATGGCTATTTCGGGAATGGCTATCAGGGCGGCTACTGGCAGCACGACAATTTCTATTATAACCGTAACGTCAATAATTTCGGCAACATGCGTGTCGATCATGCGTATGATCGCCCGGTGAGCCGTGGTGGGGATGGCCGTGTCAGCTATAATGGCGGAAATGGCGGCATTCCGGTGCGCCCGAGCCAGCAGGAAATGGACTGGCGCAACCAGCAGCATGTCGAGGCAACAGCCAACCAGCGCCGCCAGGAGCAGATGGCCGCGCGCAACCGCGATATGTTCGCCGCCCAGAACCATGGCGTGCCGCCCATAGCGGCAACCCGCCGGCCGGCGGATTTTACCTCGCACAATATTGAGCGCGCCAGTAACGCGCCGGTGCCAGTGCCGGGTGTGCCACGTCCTGGCAATCCGATGATGCCACAGCGCCCGGACCAGGGCATGATGCAGCAGCGCCCAAACCAAGGCGTGGCGCCACAGCGCCCAAACCAAGGTGTTGCGCCACAGCGCCCGTACCAGGGCATGGCGCCACAGCGCCAAAATCCGAGTATGATGCCGCAGCGTCCCGACCAGGGTGCCCAGCAGCGCCCCGATCAGGGCATGATGCAGCAGCGTGCGCCGAACATGATGGCGCCGCAACGCCCGCAGGCGCCAATGCCATATGCGGTAACACCGGGCGGCGGCGGGATGAATCGCACGCAGGGAATGAACGCCCCGCAACACATGCAGCAAGCGCCCCGCCCGCCGGCACAAGATCCTCAGCGGCAGGATAATCGCCCCGGACCCGGCCAGAACCAGCAGGACCAGCAGAACCACAAATAGACCGGTCCCCGCCCCTCTTCACCGGGGGGCGGGATCAGAAGTCGAGATCGCCGTAATGCGGTGGTGGCGCCATGCCGTTCACGCGGTCCGCCAGAATCGCGCGGAAGCTGGGGCGGCATTTTATCCGCGCATACCAGTCCTTGGCCGCGGCGGAGACGGTCCAGTCCACATCGCCGAGAAAATCGAGCGATGACAGCATGGCGGCGGCGGCGAAATCAGCCAAAGTGAGATTTGGCCCGGCCAGCCAGCTGCGATGCTCGGCCAGCCAGCCGATATAGAGCAGATGCTGCTTGAGATTGGCATAGCCGGCGCGCAGCGCATTGCCATCCGGAGCCCCAAGCTTGAGGCTCTGCTTGAGTGTTTTCTCCCAGAGCAGGTTGCGCGCCACCTCGTCCCAGAATTTCTCGTCGAACCAGGCGACGAGACGCCGGGTTTCCACGCGCTCGCCCAGGCTGCTGCGCGGCAACAGGCAGATATCGGGGTAGCCTTCCTCTAGATACTCGCAGATGACCCGCGAATCCGGAATGACCAGCCCGCTATCCTCGACCAGCGTAGGCACGGTGCAGGCGGGGTTGAGCTCGAGATAGGCCGGCTGGCGTTCCCAGACTTTTTCCACCTTCAAATCGAATGGCAGGCGTTTTTCCGCCAGCACAAGCCGCACCTTGCGTGCGTAGGGCGATAGAGGGAGATGATACAGGACTCGCATGGACAGGACTATGCCACTGGCGCGGATGGGATAAAAGGCGGCGGGTTATTTCCTTGTCGCGCTGAACGCGCCGGTGCGGCCGCTCGCGCTAACCGTTCCGGCCATGTGGTCACCATTCAAAGTGCCGGAAAAATTCACGGTGAAGCTCATCATCATGAAATGCGCGGGATAGCTCCATTGCACATGGTTTCCGGCGGCATCACCCTGGCTCAGCACATGGGTCTTGCCGTTCGCGGCATCGATGCAGATGCCGCCGAAACCCGCCGTTTTGGGCTGGAACTGGCAGTTGACGGTGAATGGCGTGCCGCTGATGCTGCCGGCAACCACCCAGGGCCCGGCAAGCTGCGCCGCCGCCGGGGATGCCAGGAAGAGACCGGGGAGCAGAACCAGGCCGGGCAGGGAATATTTCATGGCGTGGGGGCCTAATCCAGATTTGGCTTGTGGCCGGGCTCGGCCTTGGCCATGGCGGCTTGAAATGCCGGGCGCGCGCCAATGCGCTGCAGATAGGCGCGGATATTGGGCATTCCGGAAATATCGCGCCTGGAGAAGGCGCGCAGCCTGGTCAGGGGAAAGCCCATGAGGATATCGGCTGCCGTGAACTCGTCGCCTGCGAAATAATCCGCTTCACCCAGCCTCTGCTCGGCCAGGGCGAAGGCGATGTCCGTGCGCGCGCTGGCCGGCTCCGCGCCGAGGCGTTTGGCGGTCATGTCCATCATGAAGGCCGGCAGGATTGAGCCGTTGGCGTAATGCAGCCAGAACAGATACGGCGCGAAACCGGCATCATCGGGGCCCAGCAGAAGCCGGCCGCCGGCATGGCGCCGGGCGATGTATTCGACGATGGCGCCGGTTTCGGCCAAAGTGACATCGCCATCGGTGATGATGGGAGCGGTGCCGGTCGGGTGGAGCGCCTTATAGGCGGGCGGTGCGGCCATGCTCGGCTCGCGCTCGTAGCGGATAAGCTCGTAAGGCAGACCCAGCTCCTCGCAGAGCCAGATGATACGCTCGGATTGCGACATGCCGAGATGGTGGATGGTGAGCATGGTGGCGTTTCCCTTATTTTCGCCGGAGCCTACACGCGGGCTGCGCCGGCACACAACCCGCGTGTAGGCTTCAGGCGTTTACCGCCGCCGCCGTCTCGTCCAGCGGCACCGGCAGGTATTTGATGAACTCCTTCGGCACGACCTGCCAGAAATGCGGAAATTCACGGTCCCAGTCATTGAGCAGGGTCGCGGCATAGCGGCTCTCGGTTTCGGCCGTGTGGCGCTCCACCAGCGTTTTCAGCACACCGGCCCAGTAAGGGCTGGCGACGCGCTGCCAATGCAGGGATTCCGGGTTGACGCGCATTTCGAATTTCTGCTCGCGGTCATACACAAAGGCGATGCCGCCGGTGAAGCCGGCGCCGAAATTCTCGCCCACCTCGCCCAGTACCGCCACCATGCCGCCGGTCATGTACTCGCAGCCGTTGCAGCCAATGCCTTCAACCACCGCGGTCGCCCCGGAATTACGCACGGCGAAACGCTCGCCAGCCCGCCCGGCCGCGAACAGCGCGCCGGAAGTGGCGCCATACAGCACGGTATTGCCGATGATGGTATTGAGGTTGGTCTTGAGCTTCGAGGACGGCCCGGTACGCACCACGATGGTGCCGCCGGACAGGCCCTTGCCGACATAGTCATTGGCATCGCCCAGCACTTCCAGCTTCAACCCGGTTACGGCAAAAGCGCCGAGCGACTGCCCGGCCGAGCCGCGCAGGCGGACCGTGACATGATCCGGCTGTAATTTGACCTTGCGGTACTTGGCCACGATCTGAGAGCTGAATTTCGTGCCGATGGCGCGATGCGTGTTGCGGATATTATACTGCAACTGCATCTTCTCCCCGCTCGTGAAAAACGGCGCGGCATCCTCGATCATCTGCGCGTCCAGCGTCTCCGGCACCTCGTTTCGCCCCTCACGCGTGCAGTAGCGCGCATGCGGCCCGGGATCGGCCTGGGCGAGGATGGGGTTGAGGTCGAGATCGTCGAGATATTCCGCCCCGCGGCTCACCTGATGCAGCAGATCGGTGCGGCCGATAATCTCCTTCAGGCTGCGGAAGCCAAGCCAGGCGAGCAGCTCGCGCACCTCCTCGGCGATGAAGGAGAACAGGTTGATGACCTTTTCCGGCGTGCCCTCGAATTTCGCGCGCAAGGCTTCATCCTGGGTGCAGACGCCGACCGGGCAGGTGTTGGAATGGCATTGCCGAACCATGATGCAGCCCATCGCCACCAGACTCGCCGTGCCGATGCCGAACTCCTCGGCCCCCAGCATGGCGGCGATTACCACATCGCGCCCGGTCTTCAACCCGCCATCGGTGCGCAGCACCACCTGGTGGCGCAGCCGGTTGAGCATGAGCACCTGATGCGCCTCGGCCAGGCCCATCTCCCATGGCATGCCGGCATATTTCACGCTCGATTGCGGCGAGGCGCCGGTGCCGCCGACATGGCCCGAGACCAAAATCGCATCCGCCTTGGCCTTCGCCACGCCGGCCGCGATGGTGCCGATGCCGGACCGGGAAACCAGTTTCACACAAACCGTCGCGCGCGGGTTGATCTGCTTCAGATCATAGATGAGCTGCGCCAGATCCTCGATGGAATAGATATCGTGATGCGGCGGCGGAGAAATCAGCGTCACCCCCGGCGTGGCATGGCGCAGCCTGGCGATGAGTTCGGTCACCTTGAAGCCGGGTAGCTGCCCGCCCTCACCCGGCTTCGCGCCCTGCGCCACCTTGATCTCGATTTCCCGGCAATCGTTCAGATATTCGGCTGTGACACCGAAACGCCCGGAGGCGATCTGCTTGATCGCGGACGAGGCATTATCGCCATTGGCGCGCGGCTCCGCCCGCGCCGGGTCTTCGCCGCCCTCGCCTGAATCAGAACGCGCGCCGATGCGGTTCATCGCAATCGATAATGTCTCATGCGCTTCGGGCGACAGCGCACCGAGCGAAATGCCTGGCGCGAGCAGGCTTTTACGAATTTCGGTGATGCTCTCGACCTCATCCACCGAAATGGAATTAAGCCCGTCGGAGCGGAAATCGAGCAGGTCGCGCAGCGCGACCGGCTTCTGCTTACGCACCATTTCAGAATAGCGCTTATAGGCCTTGTAGCTGTTGGTCCCGACCGCGGTCTGCAGCAGATGGATGGCGTTATTGTCAAACGCATGCGTCTCGCCGCCATTGCGCCGCAAGCGGTACTGGCCGCCGATTTCCAGCGGCACGATGTTGCCGCTCCAGGCGGATTTATGCAGGCCAAGCACCTCATGCGCGATGCCGGGCAGGCCGATGCCGGAAATACGCGAGGGCATGCCTGGGAAAAACTCACCCACCGTGGCGCGCGAGAGGCCGATGGCCTCAAAATTATAGCCGCCGCGATAGGAGGAGATCACCGAAATGCCGAGCTTGCTCATTACCTTGAGCAGGCCCTTATCCACCGCCTTCTTGTAGCGGTACACGCATTCCTTCATGCTGAGTTTGCCGAACAGACCGCGCGCATGGCGGTCCGCGATGCATTCCTGCGCGAGATAGGCATTGACCGTGGTGGCGCCGACGCCGACCAGCACGGCGTAATAATGCACATCCAGCGCCTCGGCCGCGCGCACGTTGAGCGATGTGAAGGTCCGCAGCGACTGGCGCACGAGATGCGTATGCACAGCACCCGTTGCCAGGATCATCGGGATGGGTGCGCGTTCGGGTCCCATCGCCTCATCGGTGAGGATGACATGGGTGCAGCCGGCACGCACGCCCTCCTCAGCCTCGCGGCGGATGCGCTCGATGGCGCGGCGCAGCCCGCCCTCGCCGTTTGCAACCTTGAACGTGCAATCGACGACGCAGGCGGCCGTACCCATCGTCTTGCGCATCGCCTCGAATTCGGCGCTCGACAGAACCGGGCTGTCCAGCTGCAACAAATTGCACTGGTCCTCATCCTCAGCGAGCACGTTGCCCAAATTTCCAAGCCGGGTTTTGAGCGACATCACGCGGGTTTCGCGGAGTGAATCAATCGCCGGGTTGGTGACCTGGGAAAAACTCTGGCGGAAATAATGGTGCAGCCCGCGATACTTGCCCGAGAGCACGGCAAGCGGCGCGTCATCGCCCATTGAGCCCGTGGCCTCCTGGGCATCGGCGACCATCGGGTGCAGGAGCATCTCCATGTCCTCGATGGTGAAGCCGACCGCGAGCTGGCGGCGGCGCAGCTCATCCGGTCCGAGCCGCACCGGCTCCGGCGCATCGGTCTTCACGATATGGTCGATGACCGTAATGCGCTTCACCCAGGCGGAATAATCCTGGCGCGCGGCCAGCATGTCTTTCAATTCGACATCGTGATAAAACTTGCTCTCGTCGAGATCGACAGCGATGGTCTGGCCGGGCCCGACCGCGCCCTTCTCGATGATATCCTCCTCGTCGAATTTCACCATGCCGGTCTCGGAGCCGACGATGAGCATCTTCTGCTTGGTAATGGCATAGCGCAAAGGCCGCAGTCCGTTACGGTCCAGCCCGGCGATGACGAAGCGGCCATCCGTGGCGGCCACGGCGGCGGGACCGTCCCACGGCTCCATAACGGCGTTGCAATAATGGAACATGTCGCGGTGCGCCTTGGGCATCGCGCTGTCATTGCTGATCGAGGGCGGGATCATCAGCGCCTTGGCCATCGGCGCGTCGCGCCCGGCGCGCACCAGCAGCTCGAACACGTTATCCAGCGCCGCCGTATCAGACCCGCCCGACTGCACAACGGGTTTCACATAATCGAGAAACTCGTCCAGGCCTTCCGCGCCGAGCCGCGTCTCGTGGCTCTGCATCCAGTTTATGTTGCCGGCGACGGTGTTGATCTCGCCATTATGCGCCAGCATGCGGAAGGGCTGGGCCAACTTCCAGGTGGGGAAGGTGTTGGTGGAGTAGCGCTGATGGTAGATGGCGAAGCGCGAGACGAAACGTTCATCCAGCAGGTCGGGATAGAAATCGGTGAGCGAGGCGGCCAGAAACATGCCCTTATAGATGATGCTGCGGCAGGATAATGAGCACAGATACAGCTCCGTGATCTGCGCCTCGATGGCCGCCTTCTCGATTTTGCGACGGATGATATACAATTCGCGCTCGAAATCATCTTCCGAGAGGCCACGCGCGTTCCACAGCATGATCTGCTCGATCTCGGGGCGCGTCGCATTGGCCTTTTCACCGATGCAGGATACGTCGATCGGCACCTGGCGCCAGCCATAGATACGGTAGCCGAAATTCAGGATCTCGGTCTCGACGATCTGCCGGCAACGCTCCTGCGCGCCGAGGTCGGTCTTGGGCAGAAACACCATGCCTACGGCGATCGGCCCTTCGCGCAGCCGGTCGCCGCCGCGCTTCACCTCGGCTGCGAAAAAATCCTGCGGGATTTCGATATGAATGCCGGCGCCATCGCCGGTCTTGCCATCGGCATCCACCGCGCCGCGATGCCAGAGCGCCTTCAGCGCATCGATGCCGGCCTGCACGATGTCACGGCGCTTCTTGCCATCCAGCGCCGCGACCAGCCCGACGCCGCAGGCATCATGCTCCTGCGCCGGATTATAGGTGTCGCGCAGAATTTCACTGTTCTTTACCCAGGCGGCGAGAAATTCCGCTGCGGTTTCTTGCGTCATCTTGATCACTCCAGGATCGAATTATAACAATGCCGCGCGGGCGGTGTTACTGCGCCGCCTGCGCCAGAGTGGCATGGGCGAAATGATGGTGGATGGCCGCGGCGGCATCACGCCCGTCGCGGATCGCCCAGACCACGAGCGAGGCGCCGCGCACGATATCGCCGGCCGCGAACACGCCGGGCAGCGCCGTCTCGAAGGTTTTCGGATTGGTCTTCAGCGTGCCCCAATGCGTCAGCTTCAGCCCCGGCTCGTTGAAGGCGAGCGGCAGGTCCTCCGGGTCGAAGCCCAGCGCCTTGATCACCAGATCCGCCGGCACGGTGAAGGACGAGCCCTCGATGGCATCGACCGACTGGCGGCCGGAAGCATCGGGCAGGCCAAGATGCATTTTTATCGCGCGCACGCCGGTTACCTTGGCATCACCCAGAAAGGCTTCCGGCGCCGAGAGCCAGGTGAACACCACGCCCTCATCCTCGGCGTTGGTTACCTCGCGCAGGGAGCCCGGCATGTTCTGCCGATCGCGCCGGTACAGGCAGGTGACCGAGCTGGCGCCCTGGCGCACCGCCGTCCGCACGCAATCCATGGCCGTATCGCCACCGCCGATTACCACGACAGCCTTGCCGGCGGCATTGAGCTGGCCGGAATCGTAATCCGGCACATCGTCGCCCAGCCCCTTGCGGTTGGAGGTGACGAGATAGTCGAGCGCGGGCACGATGCCGGGCAGCCCGGCGCCCGGCCCGCCCAGCTCGCGCGACTTATAAACCCCTGTCGCGACCAGCACGGCATCATGTGTCTTGCGCAGATCGGCAAATGTCATGGCACCGCCGATATCGGCATTCAGCACGAATTTTATGCCGCCATCTTCCAGCCACTTCCAGCGGCGGAGCACGATTTCCTTTTCCAGCTTGAAACCGGGTATGCCGTAGATCAGCAGCCCGCCGACGCGGTCATGCCGGTCATAAACCGTTACCTGATAGCCCCGGCTGCGCAGCGCCTCGGCGGCGGCGAGCCCGGCCGGCCCGGCGCCGATAATGGCGACATGCTCGGCGCGCTCCTGCGCCGGGCGGATCGGCTTGACCCAGCCCTGCTCGAAGGCGGTATCGGTAATATAACGCTCCACCGCGCCGATGGTGACGCTCTCGAAGCCCTTCTCGATGACGCAATTTCCCTCGCAAAGCCGGTCCTGCGGGCAGATGCGGCCGCAGATTTCGGGGAAGGTGTTGGTCGCGGCGGAAAGCTCATAAGCCTCCTCCAGCCGTCCCTCGGTGGTCAGCTTGAGCCAGTCCGGGATGTTGTTGCCGAGCGGGCAGTTGACCGAGCAGAACGGGATGCCGCATTGGCTGCAGCGGCTTGCCTGGGCCGCGGCCTCGGGCGGCGCGAATTCCTCGTAAATCTCGGCAAAATCCTCACGCCGCGCCGTCGCTTCACGCTTTTTGGGCGTCTGCTGGGGCAGATGGGTAAACTGCAACATGCGCTCGGCCATGATGTTCGCCTCGTTCTGATGGCCGCCCGGGTAGCGGGCCGCCCGACAAAAATGAGATCAGCCATAAAGCAGATCGGCAACGAAGAGAGCGGCGCAAAATTCGTTGCGCCGCCTCTTCAAGCGTGAGACGATCAATAGTCGGTAATTTGGCGGATTACCAGTAGTTTTTGATAGTTATGACAGCATATATGTCATAATAAACGCATTTTAAGCGGCGCGCCACGGGGCCAGCCTGAGTTTTTGCTGCCCATTAGGTCCGGTTTGCTTCCTACTCCCGGAAAGCGGCATCGGTGCCTTTGCCGTTATGGCGATAGCGGGCGAGATAACCAGGCACGATCAGCGCCATGCTGGCCGGCACCAGCCCCAGCGCCTCCAGGCCCGGCATGCCCGGCGCCACCACATTATCGCGCGCCAGCAGCAATATCTGGTCGCGGGTGAGCAGCTTGCCCGGCAGGCGTTCCAGAAACACGGCCTGCAGCCGCGCCAGGGCAACCGGCAGGTCGATGATGCGGCGGCGCCGCCCGATCTGCGCCAGCATCAGCGCGATCAGCGCACGGAAGCTCATAACCTCCGGCCCGCCCAGCTCGTAGGTCCGGCCCGCGGCCTCGGGCGCCAGGGCGGCCAGCACGGCGGCGGCCACATCTCCCACGTAAACGGGCTGAAACCGCGTCGCGCCATGCACGATGGGGATGACCGGTGCATTCACGGCCATGGCGGCGAAGCGGTTGAAAAACTGATCCTCGGGCCCGAATATAATGGAAGGGCGCAGGATTGTGGCGCGGGGGAAGGCCGCGTGAACAGCCGCCTCGCCCGCCGCCTTGCTGCGTGCATAGGCGCTGGGGCTCTGGGCATCGGCGCCGATCGCCGAGACCTGGATGAAACGCGCCACACCGGCGGCACCAGCCAGCCGGGCCAGAAGCTGGGCGCCCTCGGCATGGACGCGCATGAAATCACCTGCGCGCCCCTCGGCCAGTATGCCGACGAGGTTGATAACCACATCGGCCCCGCCAATGGCGCGTATGGCATCGCCCTCATTGCCGAGCGGGGCGTAGAGCGGCACAACCTGCCCGACATCGCCCATCGTCTGGAGGAATTTGGCGCCCTCGACATCACGCACGGCGACCCGCACGATATAGTCGGCCGCCGTGAGACGCTGCACGACATGCCGGCCCAGAAACCCCGACCCGCCAAAAACCGTGGCGATTTTGCGCGTCGTCTGCATGCGAGCCCCCTGTCTGGAATCTGCGCCGCTTGTAAGCCGTCGCGAAACATCGCTCAAGCGGCGTTGAAATCTCGCGCCGGCGTGGTTGACGGGAGGAGGCGGGCGGATTAAAGCCCGCTCCCACGGCGCCTCGGCGCCCGATCGTCCCGATGACGCAGCATTATTGCCGCTGCATCTCCACCGGGCCGGTCAAAAAATGGTGAATGCCCAGGTGGCGGAATTGGTAGACGCACTAGCTTCAGGTGCTAGCGCTCGCAAGGGCGTGGAGGTTCGAGTCCTCTCCTGGGCACCATTTTTTCAAAATGCAGCAAAAACCAGAGGGTACCGGGATGAGCGCGATCCAGCTTCATAAGCATGATTTGCCCGCCGGCCTGGAGCTCGGCCCGCTCGTTGCCGTCGATACCGAGACCATGGGGCTGAACCCGCATCGCGACCGGCTCTGCCTGGTGCAGCTCTCCGCCGGCGATGGCACGGCGCATCTGGTACAGATCATCCCGCGGCATCTCGGCGGAAACGGCGCGGATTGCCCAAACCTCAAGGCCTTGCTGACCAACCCCGCCGTCACCAAGCTGTTTCATTATGCCCGCTTCGATATCGCGGCGATCGAGAATGGCCTCGGCATCGTCACTGCCCCGGTAATCTGTACGAAAATCGCTTCGAAACTGGTGCGCACCTATACTGACCGGCACGGGCTCAAGGATCTGTGCAACGACCTGGCCGGCGTGCAGATTTCCAAGCAGCAGCAGACCAGCGACTGGGGGGCGGAAACCCTTACCCAGGAGCAGCTCGCCTATGCCGCCTCCGATGTACTGTATCTGCACGCCATCTGGGCGAAACTGAGGGCGCTGCTGATCCGCGAGCAGCGGCTCGACATTGCCCAGGCGGCTTATAATTTCCTGCCCGTGCGGGCCAGGCTCGACCTGCTTGGCTATGACGAGCCGGACCTTTTCGCACATTAAGGCTGTGGCACGGTTACGCGGCGTTGCGAATCTTTCATTGACCAGGCGCGTGGCGATGGACCATAGCTTCCCCATGATAAGCCGTGACCGGCATTCACTCCCCGCGGGGCGCGCAATTCCATGCCCTTGTCCCGCCGCATTTGCCCGCCATGAGCAGGCCATGAGTTCGTTTTGCCATATTGTCCCGTCATGTTCCGGCAAGCTGGCGGCATGAACCATTCGCCCCGCCATACCGTGCTGCAGAGCCTGCGCCGGCAGAGCCAGGAAACCGCCACGGATTTCGTGCGCCGCAGCCAAAAAGTGAGCATGGCCAAGCGCCTGCTGCCGGCCGCCGGGCTGCTGCTGCTGGTCGCGCTGGTCGCCGCGCCGGCCCTGCGCACCGGGCCGGATGCCAACCGGGTCGCCTACCATATCGACCCCGGGGCCGCGAACGCCCCCGCCTCGAAGCTGCTGGGCGCCAAGTATCACGGCACGGACGAACAAGGACAGCCTTTCACCATCACCGCTGACAGCGCCGTCGAGCTGGATCCCAACCATGTGACCCTGACAGCACCCATGGGCGATATCACGCTTAAATCAGGCGCATGGCTGATGCTGAAAGCCACATCGGGCATGTACCAGCCGCAAACCGGTATGCTGCAGCTCAACGGCGCCGTCACGCTCTACCGCAATGACGGCACGATGCTCACCACCCCCGACATGGTTGTGGATATGCGCGCCGGCACCGCCAGCACCAACGCCCCGGCCCAGGTGCAGGGGCCGTTCGGCACGCTGAGCGCGCGCAATGGCTTCGCCCTGACCAATCGCGGCGCCAACGTCACTTTCAAAGGCCCCGCGACCCTGGTACTTACCCAGGGGCAATGACACGTCTCCTCGCCATCGCCGCCTTGCTGGCGGCACCCGCCTTCACGCCTGCTTACGGGCAAAGCCTCAATCTCGGCGGTAGCCCCGGCGCTGCCCCGCAACCCGTGAACATCACCGCCGCTGGCGGTATTTCGTGGTCGCAGGACGACCAGACCGTAACGGCGAGCGGCAATGCCCAGGCCGTGCGCGGCGATGTGACGGTAACGGCCGACGAGCTCGTGGCGCATTACCACAAGGCCCCGGCCACCGGCGCCGTCTCTGCCGCCACCCCGGCGGCTGGTCTGGAGCAGGGCGGCGGCCAACTCACCGAGCTCGACGCCATCGGCCATGTGCATATTTTCACCCCCACTGAAAATGCCTGGGGCGATAGGGCGGTGTACAGCCTCAGCCAGAAAGTGCTGGTGCTCACCGGCCAGCACCTGAAACTGACGACGCCGCATGACACCATCACGGCGCGCGACTCGGTGGAATATTATACCGAGGCCCATATGGCCGTGGCGCGCGGCCAGGCGCTGATCGTGGCTGATGACGGCCGTTCCATCTCCGCCGATGTGATTACCGGCTACCTGGCCAGCGCCGCTACCCCGGCGGAAACGGCCGCGCTCGACAATGCCGGCAGCCTGCAGAAAGTTGAAGCGGTGGGCCATGTCGTCATCCACACCACCTCCGATACCGCGACCGGCGATACCGGGGTGTATCTGCCGCCAACCGGCCAGGCGCGGCTGGGCGGCAATGTGCATATCACCCACGGCCCGAATGAACTCGCCGGATCGGACGCGCTGGTGAACATGAAAACCGGCGTGGCGACCTTGCTGGCGGCACCTGGCGGGCAGGTTTCCGGCGTTATCCTGCCCAATTCGGGCGGGGGTAAGCCGTGAACATGCTGGCAGCACCAGGACTCGTCGCCTCCAACCTTGGCAAGCGCTTCAAAAAACGCCCGGTGGTGCGCAATGTTTCGCTCTCGGTGAAGCGCGGCGAGGCGGTCGGGCTGCTCGGCCCCAACGGCGCCGGCAAGACCACGACCTTCTACATGATCGTCGGGCTGATCGCCTCCGATAGCGGCACGATCATGCTCGATGGCGCGGAGATTTCCAACCTGCCGATGTACCGGCGGGCGCGTCTGGGCATCGGCTACCTGCCGCAGGAGGCCTCGGTGTTCCGCGGCCTCAATGTCGAGCAGAACATCATGGCCGCACTCGATATGGTGGAGCCCGACCGTGACCGCCGTGAGGATGTGCTATCCGGCCTGCTGGCGGAATTCGGCATCTCGCATCTGCGCCGCACCCCTGCCCTGGCCCTTTCCGGCGGCGAAAGGCGGCGCGTGGAGATTGCCCGCGCTCTGGCCACGGGGCCGAATTACATCCTGCTCGACGAACCGCTGGCCGGGATCGATCCCATCGCCGTGGGCGAAATCCGCGACCTGGTCTCGCATCTGAAGGATCGCGGGCTCGGCGTGCTGATCACCGACCATAATGTCCGCGAGACGCTGGAGATCATCGACCGCGCCTATATCCTCTATGACGGCCAGGTGCTGATGGAGGGTAGCCCCGAGCAGGTGGTGGCGCATGAGGACGTGCGGCGCGTGTATCTGGGCGAAAAATTCAGCCTGTAAACGTTTATGCACGTTCCGGGCCAAAGGGCTTTGACGGCGCTTAAATTTGCGTTAGCATCCTGGCATGGCTTTTGCTCCATCCTTTGCGCCCCGCCTCGATTTACGGCAGTCGCAGTCACTGGTGATGACGCCGCAATTGCGCCAGGCGATCCAGCTTCTGCAATACACCAATATCGAGGCTGGCGCGTTCATCGAAGAGGAATTGCTTAAAAATCCGCTACTTGAACGCGATGATGGCGGTGAAACCGTAAGCGCGCTGGAGCCCGCCCCGCCGCCGGCTTTGGCTGAATCCGGCGCCGACAGCGCCACGCTGGCCGAGAGCGGGATGATGGCGGAGGCCGACAAGGTACCGCTCGATATCGACCTCACCAACCTTTACGATGCTGGCCCGGGCGGCGATAATTTCGGCGGCTGCGGCGGGGCCGGCGATGAGGATTGGAATCCGCTGGATAGTCTTGGCGCCGCGGCTCCAAATCTGCGTGAGCACCTGGAACAGCAGGCCCGCCTTGCCTTTACAACGCGCGAGGAGCTGGCCATCGCGGCGGCGCTTATCGCGGTGCTGGACCCGGCGGGACGGTTGGCCGAGCCGCCGGAGGCCGTGGCGGCGCTTCTGGGGATCGCGCTGGCGCCGCTGGAGGCGGTGCGCCGCATCATGATGCGCTTCGACCCGGTGGGGCTGTTTGCCACGAGCCTGGCGGAATGCCTGGCCGCGCAATTGGCCGAGCAGAACCGGCTCGACCCCGCCATGGCGGCGCTGCTCGATAATCTGGAACTGCTGGGCCGGCGCGAATTCAGGCGGCTGCAGGAGATTTGCGGCGTGGATGCGGCTGACATGGCCGAGATGGTGGCGGAAATCCGCCGCCTCGACCCTAAGCCCGGCGCGCGCGAAGCCGAACCGCTCAGACTCCTCATCCCCGACGTGCTGATGCGCCCGGCGCCACTGACGCAGGATGGCGCAACGGATTGGATTCTCGAGATCAACCCCGAGACGATGCCGAAACTGCTGATCCGGCGCGGCTTCCATGGCCGGATGCTGGCTTCGGCGAAAAAATCCGGCGCCGCGCGCGAGACGAAAAGTTTTTTATCGGAGCAGATGCAGAGCGCGACCTGGCTGGTGAAGGCGCTGGAATCCCGCGCGCAGACAATTTTGCGCGTCTCCGCCGAGATCGTGCGGCGCCAGGATGGGTTTTTCAAGCATGGCATCTCGCATCTCCGCCCGCTCACCTTGCGCGACATCGCCGCTGAGGTAGAGCTTCATGAAAGTACCGTAAGTCGCGTAACTTCAAACAAATCTATGTCAACGCCGCGCGGCATATTCGAACTGAAATTCTTCTTCACCACGGCGCTGGCCGGGGCAAATGGCGCAACCCATTCCGCCGAGACGGTGCGCCACCGCGTGGGTCAGATCATCGCCGCGGAAGATCCCAAAAATATTCTGTCAGACGATTCCGTCGCGGCAGTATTACAGAAAGAGGGCATAGACATCGCCCGCAGAACCGTGGCCAAATACCGGGAGGCGCTGCGTATTCCAGGCTCGTCGCAGCGCAAGCGGGAAAAACTTCCCGGGTGAAGCCAAGTGTTAAGCAGCGCGCGGCAAAGTGAGACGAAACGAGCCTAAACCAGTCGGGAGAAGACCATGCAACTAACGGTCTCAGGCAAACAAATCGATCTGTCCGACGCTCTGCGCGTCCATGTGGACAAGCATCTGGGCACCATCACGCATAAGTATTTTGACCAGGCGCTGGAAGCGCATGTCACCTTCAGCAAGGCCCGCAATTTTTTCACATGCGACATCAACCTGCATGCCGGGCGCGGCATTACCGTGCGCGGCGAGGGTGAGGCGGCGGACGCGCATGCCGCGTTCGATGACGCGGCGGAGCATATCGCCACGCGCCTGCGCCGCTACCGCCGGCGCGTATCCGCGCATCAGCGCGATGCGGGCAGCAGGGCAAAGCCAGAGGCCGGGCGGCAATACGTGCTGCGCCCCGAAGCTGAAACGGATTTCGAAGCCGAGACGAACGCCACCCCGCTTCCCGCCAATGGCGAAGCGCTGCACGCCACCGTCATCGCCGAATCCACGGCCATGATCGAGAGCCTGAGCGTGCGCGACGCGGTCATGCGCCTCGACCTCGCCTTTCAGGCGGTGCTGATGTTCCGCAACGCCAAGACCAGCCAGTTGAACGTGGTCTACCGGCGGTCTGACGGCAATGTGGGGTGGATCGACCCTGGCATGTGAGAGGCACGCGAAACAGGCAGGCGGCGCTCCGGCGCCGCCTTTTTTGTTGCGGGCGGCTCTGTTTTTACATGTAAGGCGGTTGCGTGAACCCTTTCGGCGACAGGGTGAAAATCTCCACCCCCGTCTCGGTCACGCCCAGCATGTGCTCGAACTGCGCCGAGAGCGAGCGGTCGCGCGTTACCGCGGTCCAGCCATCATCGAGAATTTTCACCTCCGGCCGGCCGGCATTGAGCATGGGCTCGATGGTGAAGAACATGCCCGGCTTGATCATCGTGCCCTCACCCCGCCTGCCGAAATGCAGCACGTTGG